>JBBQFG010000079.1:0-19850 GCA_038321765.1 Elainellales cyanobacterium | reverse complement strand
TCGGTTTGCAACTGGCGATACAGTTCGGCTTGCTGAATGGCGATCGCCATCTGTACAGCAACCTGATTCAAGAGGTCAGTCTCAAACGGTTGCCACTGACGAGTCGCCGCACATTGATGGGCGACCAACAGCCCCCAGAGCCGAGGCAATGCCGCGTCATGCTGAGGCTCCGCGCTGTCTGAGTGTTGATCGGTGATCAGCAGCGGCACGACCAGATTGGCTTTGACTTGAAAGCGCTCCAGTAGCTGGATGTGGCAGTCGGTCAAACCCGCCGCGTGAATATCGGCGATCGCCCGCGTTCTGCCCAACCGATAGTCGCCACCCAGGTTTTCACGGAAACAGGTATCTTCAATCTGAGCATGCAAGCTGTCTATCCATTCCGGCAATACCGCTTCTGCCACAATTTGACCGCCCATATCGGGCGCAAATTGATAGATCACGACTCGATCGGCGCTCAGATATTGCCGCACCGCTGCCACACTGGTGTCAAGAATGGTTTGCAGCGTCAGCGCTTGACGAATGCGAAGGGCGATCGCGTTGAGTATTTGCTGCTGCTGCTCTTGCTGCTGGAGTCGTTGTTGGAGTTGCCACTGCTCGATCGTGTATTTAAGCGCTTTACAAAGTCCATCCGCAGTCAACGTGCCTTTGATCAGGTAATCTTGAGCGCCCCGTTTAATGGCTTGAACTGCGATCGTTTCATTTCCCTGCCCAGTCAACATCAAAATGGGAACACGCTGTTTTCCCGCACTCTGCATCAAAGCGAGACACTCCAGCCCATCCATATCGGGCAGTGAGTAATCCAACAAAATGGCATCGGGGCGCAGGCGTTGATAAAGGTCTAACCCCACTGCCGCAGAGCCTGCTTCTAGAACCTGGTAGGTATCAGACGAACCGCGCTGCAAATAGCGACAATACGTTGCTCGATCCTCAGGAGAATCGTCAATCAGCAAGACCGTATATTGCTTCTCGGTGGGCATTACAGTCTTCTGGTGCATTAGTCCTCTCCATCTCAGCGTATGAGTAGTTCAACCTAAATAAAAACAAGATTCTAAAAGTCTGCGTCGCCCGCTGCGCGGGCGGCGCAGATTTTTAAGGTTTTATATTTAATTACGCCCGTCTACTTAGAGCCTATTTGATATCTTTTTAGGCTGCGGCTAAGCGCTTAAGGGAGTTGCGTTGAAATAAGATACCGGCTCAAGCAGAAGGCTTATCATGGATTCCCGCCTGCGCGGGAATGACATCGGGGTAATTTTTGTTTGCTGATCCTTAAGCATTAGCCGAATAAAGCAGGGGTTGAGCTTTGCTCTCGCATGGTCTAAAGTCCACTCAAAGTTTTTGCCCAAGCTCTTGCAGTGTTGCATCCAAGCATCGGAGCGTTCCACCACCCAGCGGGTAGCAACGGGCACAAAGCCAGATTGCCCTTGAGCTACCTTTTCAGCTTTTGATGGCTTTGGGGAGCGTTCAAACCGAATCTCCGTCATGATCTGCGGATAAACGATTTGCAGCGCTTTCTGAATTGTCTCAGGATGATACCCGTGGTCTACCAGAATCGTAATCTTGGGAATAGTCACAGGTTTCACTTTGAATATAGTCGAGATTGAACGAGAGCATCTCAATAGACCTCTTGCAAATTAGTACTCGGCGGCGGAAGTGTAACTACTATTACAGGCTCCCCAGACAAGGGGCTTAAGCCCCTTATTCAAATGTAGGCAAACTTCCGCCGTTGAGTACTAGCCCTATGAGATCTATATGAGAGCTGTCCCTAGGGGCAGGTTGGGGAATCTGTCCCTACTGTTTGGAAGCGGCTGTTGGGCTAAGGTGGCTGCGTAGATGTAGCCCTAATGTTAAGGCTCTAGCTGCCATAAATACGGTCAGGGCTAACCACAGCAGGTGACTACTGCGGAAGATGGCGGCGGCGATCGCAACGGGCGCAAACCCAACCAGGGCAGCGGTAATGGCAGACGTGCGAAGAATGCGTCCGGCGGTAAGTCCTAAAAAGTAGCCGTCTAGCATGTACGCTACCGAACCAAACCCCAGCACGGGTACCAACCACCAGGCGTACTGGGCAATGGTTTCTACCACGCTGCTATGGCTAGTGAGTAGCTGAAACAGAGCGCTGGGAAACAGGGCAAATCCTATGGCGATCGCCAGCCCCAGTCCCACACTAACGCTGCCTGCCAGCTCTGCCAGGGCTATTAACTTGGTGCGATCGCCACTGCCGTGGAACATGCCTGCATAGCTCTCGGTCGCAAAGGCAATGCCGTCAATCAAGTAAGCGGCTAGCGTGACAACTTCTAGTAACAGGCTGTTGGCGGCCAGTACCGAAGTGCCCAGAGCCGAACTCAAATTCGTGAAGACGGCAAAGGTGGTGACAAAGGCAAACGTGCGAATCACAATATTGCTATTGAGCGTTACAGAGGCTTTCAGCGCGATCGGGTCGAGCAACTGAGGGGCGATCGCGCGCACCTGCCACCAAGACACCTCACGCGCAACCAGGGTCAACCCAACGGCAAGCATGGCATACTGACTGATCGCCGTAGCGGTTCCAGCTCCGCGTCCCTCCCAGCCCCACTGCACAATCAACCAATAATTGAGCGCCACATTTACCACATTGTTAACCAACGATAGCAGCAGCACCCGCTTCCCCTGCTCTTGTCCCAAAAACCAGCCCAGCATAACCAGGTTGAGCAGCACAGCCGGAGCACCCCAAATTGTGGCGTTGTAATAGGCCTGCCCCGCTAGCTCGACATCGGGTGTGGCACTCAGCAGCGCAAACCCGATCTCGCGCAGCGGCACCTGCACCAGCACAATTAACAACCCCACCACGAGGGCGATCGCCCCATTCCGCACGAGCGTCAGCAGCACCGTTTCGCGATCGCCCCGCCCGACAGCTTGAGCCGTAGTGCCAGTTGTGCCCATCCGCAAAAAGCCAAATGTCCAGTAAATATAGTTAAACAAAACCGTTGCCAACACCACGCCAGCCAGATGCCGAATCTCTGGTAAATGCCCCAAAAACGCTACGTTGATTAGCCCCGCCAGCGGCACCAGCAGGTTTGAAACCATATTGACCAGAGCCAGCCGGAAGAAGCGATCGCGAAAATCATAGCGCTGTGACATGGCAGGCCGATTTAACTGTTTACTGCCCAGGCTCACCGCAGACCCACTGCCAAAGGGGATGGCTCGTACCCTGCTGACGGATTTTGAGCAAGCGCTGCTTGAGCCGTTTGAGCTGATGATTCGACAGACCAAACAAAATATTTCGGCTTTGCCAGACTAACGTAGAAACGGTTAGAGCAATGCACAGTGTTAACCCCACAGTGGGTAACAGGTTAAACGCCAGACCATAGCGCACAGCAGTCCAAGTGAAGTTATCTCGCCATAAAGATAAGTCTGATCGCAGCGACCACAGGCTCCAGGGTGCCAAGCTAATCCACAGCAGCCCGACTACAAGCCATCGGCTATAAACCGTTATCTGGTGCAGCCGATTGAGCTGTTGTTGAAACGTGCGATCGTCTGCCCCAAACTCTGGCTCTGGATTGATAGGGCGGGAAAAAAAATCGGTTAAATCTGCCATTCAGGAAAGGGAATTACCCAGGGACACGCAGCGCCGCGTTACGCGTCTTCGGGACTAATTGAGGCATCTAAGATAATTTCATTAGGAGTTTCAGGAATGGCGATCGCCCGTCCGGTTTTCTCTCGCCATAGGGCTAATAGCGTACTGGCAATAAAAATGCTGGAATAGGCACCCGCTGTGAAGCCCACAATTAAGGCCAAAGCAAAATACTTTAGCGTCTCGCCACCAAATACGAAGAGAGATGTCAGCGTCAGCAAAACGGTTAGGGTGGTGTTGAGAGAGCGGGTCAGCGTTTGGTTTACTGCTTCTTCCACAATCTCGTTGATGTGACGGTGGGGATTAGCCGCCACGGTTTCACGAACGCGATCGTAAATCACCACCGTATCGTTCACTGAAAAGCCAACGATTGTCAGCAGTGCCACAATAAACAAGCTATCCGCCTCTACGCCCAGCACCAGCCCCAGAATGGAAAAAACACCCAGCGTGATCAGCACATCATGCAGCAGCGCTACGATCGCAAACACGGCATAGTCAAACTGAAACCGCAGACTCAGATAAATCATGATGCCTGCCAACGACACCAGCAGTGCCAACAAACCAGACGAAAACAACTGCCGCCCAATCGTAGGACCAACCGTATCAATTTGAGTGGCTTCTGGATCAAAGGCTCCAATCTTCGCCGATAGCGTCTGCAACAGATCGGTTCGTTGCTCCACATCTAGAGTGGTGGTGCGAATCGAAAGAGCCTGTTGCTCTGTGCCCGCGATTTGAATGCTGCTGCCTCCCAGCCCCTTTTCTGCAAGAACATCGCGCACTGCTGCCGGGTCAATTGGGTTGGTGCACGTGTTGGTTCGCACACAGGCCAACTCTATCTGTAGTCGGGTACCCCCGACAAAGTCTAGACCAGGCCGCAGTGGAGCTTTGTATTGCTGCAACGAAATCAACATCCCGACAATTCCTGCAAGAACGATTGCAGCAGAAATTGCCCACCAAATGTTGCGTTGTTTAATAACTTGCAGTTTCATAGCATCGCCTTTGCATCAGCAGGAAGTCAGAGTCGTATTTTAAGTTTGTCGTTTATTTTCTGAAAGCTGAGCGCTGAGAACCCTTCGGAAAATAAACAACAGGTTTAGAACATCACCGCAGCGAGAAAACCGTGAGGGAGCGGCTTCACGCTTGGATGGTGTTATTGAGCGGTCTTGGTTGAACTAGAAGCAGGCAAATTAGGGCAGAAATATTTTGGCTTGCGTAGCCCAGGAAATCCAAGTGCCACTAACAGTAAAGTGCGACTACAGGTGAGTGCGGTAAACATACTGACGGCTACTCCCAGAGCCAGCGTTAGGGCAAACCCTTTGACTAAACCTGCGCCTAACCAAAACAAGGCTCCACAGGCGATCAGTGTCGTGATATTGCCATCCAGAATGCTAGAAGAGGCTCGATAAAACCCAGCTTCTACAGAGCGGTAAAGCGTTTTGCCCGACTGCAACTCTTCGCGGGTGCGTTCGAAGATCAGCACATTCGCATCTACAGCCATACCAATACTTAGAATCAGTCCAGCAATTCCTGGCAGGGTCAACGTCACCCCTAGCAGGTTAAAGATCGCCAGGGTTAGCAGTGAATAAATCAGCAGGGAAATATCGGCAATGAGACCAGGCAGTCGGTAGTACCACACCATAAAGATCAGTACCAGCAACAGACCACCCGCGCCAGCATAAATGCTGCGCTGGATGCTATCGCGTCCTAGGGTCGCACCGACCGTCCGGTTTTCGACAATTTCGACGGGTACTGGAAGAGCACCACTGCGGAGTTGTAGCGACAGATCCCCAGCCCGTTGGGCATCGAACCCGCCGGAGATACTGGCGCGACCGCCCGAAATGCCTGTCTCGGCAAATTTCACATCGACGGTGGGGGCACTGAGTAATTCATTGTCCAGAAAAATTCCCAGACTGCGCCCTGTTCCGGCCACGTTTTTGGTTAGGGTGGTAAATTTGTTACCGCCTTCTTCATTGAATTCTAGTCCGACTTCCCATCCGTTGCTGCCGTTGAGTGGCGAGGCGTAGGCGTTTCTCAGCATGTCGCCCGTAAGTCCACTTTTATCGAACAGGCCAGCGATCGCCTCATTGCTCCGATCAATGGCGGCTTCATTTTCAGCGATCGCCTGCTCGTCACCCTTGCCCTTCACATTCGCCTGCTGTACTAGCAAGCCCTGAAGCACGTCATATTCCGCCCGAATTTGCCCTTCGGTTCCGGCGCGCTGTTCGCGAAAATCTAACTGAGCTGTGCCACCCAACACCCGTTCTGCTTGAGCGGGGTCGCTGACTCCTGGCAATTGCACGATTAGTTGATCGTCACCTGCTGTTTGCACCACCGACTCCGACACGCCCAATCCGTTGATTCGGCGTTCGACTACGGCACGCACGGCCTCTAATTTCTCAGGAGTAATCTCAGGTACCGCTGGCGTTGTCTTAATTTGAAGCGTCAGTTGAGATCCGCCCTGCAAATCTAGCCCCTGTCGGATTGGAACCTGCACCAATACAACAATGGCGGCGATCGCCAGCACCAAAATCAAAGCCAAAAGAGAACGCTGTCTGCCCATGCTGGTAGCTGTTACAACAATCGCTATGATAGCCCGGATGGGTCAGGGTTAGGGATGAGCAAGGCAGAAGCAGCAATTTTTATCGTGCAACCCCCTCCCCAAAATCGGCCAAAATCGGCCTAACGTTTGCGTCAACGTACGCCACAAGACACCCTACTTTGTATTTTTGATATAAAATTCTATCAATAGTCAATTGGATTGTCGCTTACTCCTAACACGCTGTACTGCGTTGCCACTTGATGCAGGTGCATCGTTGCCACTTGATGCACCTGCATCGCAATCCGACGCAGGGTAGATGCGCTAGGGCAAAAGACTCCATAGACTTAATGTGATGCAATTGAGAGGAATACTAAGCAATGCCGATCGCGCAACCCCCCCTTCCGTTTGCTGTAGATGCACTTGAACCCTACGGCATGAAGGCAGAAACCTTTGAATATCACTACGGCAAACACCACAAAGCTTACGTTGACAACCTCAACAACCTGATCAAGGACGATTCTGCCCTCTCTGACAAGTCGCTTGAGGAGATTATTACCCTCTCGTTCAAAGATTCGGCGAAGGCAGGGGTGTTCAACAACGCTGCTCAAGTTTGGAATCACACATTTTTTTGGAACAGCCTCAAGCCAGGTGGCGGTGGTGCGCCTACAGGCGATTTGGCAGCCAAGATTGATGCGGCTTTTGGCAGCTACGACAACTTTAAGAAGGAATTTAGCACAGCGGCAGCCACTCAATTTGGCAGTGGTTGGGCATGGCTAATCGACGACAATGGCACCCTGAAGATTACCAAGACCCCTAACGCCGAGAACCCTCTAGCTCACGGCCAAAAAGCATTGTTGACGTTAGATGTGTGGGAGCATGCCTACTACATCGACTTCCGCAACGCCCGCCCTGGCTACATCGCCAACTATCTCGATAAGCTGGTGAACTGGGATTTCGTGGCAGACAACTTAGCCGCCGCTTAGTCGTTGAGGCACCAGGTTAGCCAAGCGCAAACTGATTAGGATTTACGCAGTTGGAGGGTGTTGCAAGCGTTCCGCGCCCGCAACACCCTCCAACTCTCTCGGTTTTTCGTGTGAGGTGCGTAAGTCCTTAGTTAGTTAGATTAGTGGGAGGGGCGGGACGCACTGCGTCTCGCCCCTTCATAATTTTAGTCAGAGAAAATATATGGACAATATTAGCAGCCAAGACTTAGCTCAATACATGACTGCGACAGACAGCCTTCACTATCCCTGGTTACTGATCCAGTTGCGGTTAAAGAAGCTGCAAGAGCAGCGGGCTGAAATGATGCCAGATGAGTACGTTAGGGAACTAGCTGACGTGCATCAGGATTTAATGCAGTTAGGAGAATGGTGGTTGGGTCGTGAAGATACAGTGTTTTAACCAGAATTGGGCAATAATGTAAGGTTTCCGTTTGGCGATCGCCCCTTTTCTAGTCATTCTGTCTAGTCACTATGCCCAGAATTAACGATTCAGCCACCGACATTATCTTGACCGATCCGCAATATTACTTCAGCCGAGAACTCAGTTGGTTAGAGTTTAACGATCGCGTCTTGCACGAAGCGATGGATGCTCGAACCCCATTGCTAGAGCGGCTAAAATTTATGGCGATTGTTAGCAGCAACCTGGATGAATACTTCATGGTGCGGGTTGCTGGCTTGAAACACCAAATCGAAGCCGGAGTCAGCCAGCGATCGCCCGATGGTCTTACCCCTGACCAACACCTAGCCGCCATTCGGCAGCATCTAGGTCCGGCTGTGACACGCCAACATCGGCATATGCAAGACGTATTGCGGCCACAGTTGATCGCCAGCGGGGTGCATATTTTGGACTATGCGACCCTGAACCAGCGCCAGCGGGTTTACCTACAACGCTATTTTGAAGACCATATCTTTCCGGTATTAACGCCCCTGGCCGTCGATCCGGGTCATCCCTTTCCCCATATTTCTAACCTCAGTCTCAATTTAGCGGTAGTGGTCAAAGAGACCGACGCAGCCGCAGCCCGGTTTGCTCGCGTCAAAGTACCCAATACGCTACCCCGATTTGTGTCGCTGCCTGCCGAACTCTATCCCCGATCTCGCAGCCATGCAGTGGTGTGGGCTGGGGTGCCGATAGAGCAGGTAATTGCCCATAATCTAGAGGCACTTTTCCCCGGCATGGATATTCAGTCTTACCATCTGTTTCGCGTCACCCGCGATGCCGATTTAGAGGTGGAAGAAGACGAAGCCGCTGACCTATTGCAAGCGATCGAACAAGAGTTACGGAAGCGGCGATTTGGCGGGTCTGTAGTGCGAATGGAAGTTCATGCATCAATGCCTGCGGCGATGTGTGAGACGCTCATGGAAGAAATGAGCCTGAGCCAAAATGACGTATATGCCGTGACTGGACTACTGTGTCAGCGCGACTTGATGGCCTTAGCGGACTTGCCCCTACCCGACCTTAAAGATCCCCCCTGGGTTCCAGTTGTGCATCCTCGCTTACGACATATTGCGGAGACGAGTGGAGAGGAAGCCATAGAGCCAGATACTGACTTTTTTGCCCTGCTGCGTCAACAAGATCTGCTGGTGCATCACCCGTTTCAGGCGTTTTCGTCATCTGTCCATCGATTTATTGTCCAAGCGGCGCATGATCCCGATGTGCTAGCGATTAAGATGACGCTCTACCGCACGTCGGGTGATTCGCCGATTGTGGATGCGCTGATTGCGGCTGCCGAAAACGGTAAGCAGGTAGCTGTGTTGGTGGAGCTAAAAGCCCGATTCGATGAAGAAAACAATATTCATTGGGCACGACAGTTAGAAAAAGTTGGCGTTCATGTGGTGTACGGCTTAGTAGGGCTAAAGACGCATACTAAGCTGCTGTTGGTCGTGCGCCGAGAAACCAATCGAATCCGTCGCTACGTTCACATTGGTACCGGGAATTACAACCCTAAAACGGCAAGAACCTATATCGATCTGGGATTGTTTAGCTGCAAAGAAGAGCTGGGGGCAGACTTAACCGACTTATTCAACTATTTAACGGGCTACTCAAGACAGCAGGCGTATCGCAAGCTGCTGGTAGCACCCGTTAATTTGCGCGATCGCATCATTGGTCTAATTCGGCGCGAGATTCAGCATTGTAAAAGCGGTTCCCATGCCCGCATTGTGGCTAAGTTAAATGCGTTGGTAGACCCAGCCATTATCACAGCGTTGTACGAAGCCTCACAGGCAGGGGTACAAATTGATCTGATCATTCGCGGCATTTGCTGCCTGCGTCCGGGTGTGTCTGGCATTAGCTCCAATATTCGCGTCATCAGCATTGTCGGACGATTTTTAGAACACTCTCGGATCTTCTATGTGCATAATCGGGGCGACGAAGAGGTATTCATTAGCAGCGCCGATTGGATGCCGCGCAACTTAGACCGTCGCGTCGAGGTAATGACTCCAGTCGAAGACCCTAGCCTCGCTAAAGATCTGCAAGAAATTCTCGGCACGATACTAGCAGACAACCGCCACGCTTGGGATCTGCAACCCGATGGTCGCTATATTCAACGGTGCCCCTCAACCCTAGAGGCGACTCAAAGTTCTCAAAAAACGTTTATGGAAATGGTGCAGCAGGGCTAGCAGGATCTGTAAACACGGGAATTAGCCTTAAGTAGATGGGCGTAATTAAATATAAAACCTTAAAAGTCTGTGCCGCCCGCTGCGCGGGCGGCACAGACTTTTAGAATCTTGTTTTTATTTAGGTTGAACTACTTAGTGTTAAACTCAACGATTGCTGGAATCTCTCGCAAGAGGGCTGAGGTTCGCTGTTACGATTAGACAAGATAACGCAGTGGCAGATCATGGTAGAACGTCCGATTAAGAAATCCGAGCGCCCAGCCCAAGCTGAAGCAAGCGCGAAATCCGAGCGCCCAGCACCAACTGAAGCGATCGCTACATCCGAGCGCTCAGCACCCGCTGAAGCGATCGCTGTCAAGACCAGTTACGAAGCACCTTCCGCTGTGGAGAGTAACAAACCCCGCCCTGTCAAAAAGGGAGAACGGGTAGAGTCGGTGCAAGAAGAGGGAGATGGGGAAGAGCGGTCGGCAAGAGGCGATCGCGGCAGCCGGAATGACAGAGGCGACCGGGGCGATCGCGGAGAGCGCAGCAGTGGAGAGCGTGGCGGTGGCGATCGCCAACGGCGCAAAGGCAAGGGCGATCGTGACGACCGACCCGCCGCCACGCCTGCTAGCATGGCGCTGATGCGTGGCCCCAAACCCACCAAACCCAAGCCTGTAGTAGAAGAACTGCCGCCCGAAGAGATCACGCCCGAAGCGGTAGTGGACGAAGCTACGGAAGCTGCCACGCCAGACGTTGAACCTGAAGTCGCTGAAGTCGTAACTGAAGCCGTGACTGAGACAGCGGCTCCCATCGCAGAACCTGTGCCAGAACCTGTGCCAGAACCTGTCGCTGCCACTCCAGAACCAGAACCTATCGCTGCCACTCCAGAACCAGAGCCAGAACCCATTGCCGCCGCTGAAGTAGCTGCACCAGAATCTGCGCCCTTAGAATCGGCACCTCCAGAATCGGCACCCGATGTCGTTGCTGACGCCCCGGCGGCAGAGGCATCGCCAGCATCCGAGGCATCTCCTGTTGAAATCCTGCCTAAGCCAGAGGTAGTGTCTGAGTCAGAGGTAGTGTCTGAGCCAGAGGTAGCGTCTGAGCCAGAGGTAGCGTCTGAGCCAGAGGTGATTTCTGAAGCGGCAGTGCCTACCGAAGCGCCTGTTGTGGCCGCTGAAGTAGCTTCTCCCGTTACACCCGATGTTGTTGCTGAGGCTCCAACGGCAGAGGCACCGCTAGCATCCGAGGCATCCTCTCCCGAATCGTCTGAACCAGAGGTAGCTGTTGAACCAGAGGTAGCGCCTGAGCCAGAGGCGGTTTCTAAAGAGGTAGCGCCTGTCGCGGTGTTAAAGGAAGAGGTGTCACCCGTGAAGGCGATCGCCCCACCCGTGAAACGAGCACCCGCTACAACACCCGACACCCACTAGAACCTGAGCCTGAAACCTCTACGCTTAAACGGTGATAGATAGCTGAGTAGAGTACAATATCGGCCAGGAAAGCCTAGCTTTCCTGGCCGATATTTTGTAGGACTTACACACCTGATACGAAAAACCAAGAAAGTTGAATGAATTTGCAGGCGCTCCGCGCCTGCAAATTCATTCAACTGCGTAAGTCCTATTTTTAATTCTTATTCCTATGCGGTGATTTAAGTGTTGGCAGAGTTAGCAAACCAGTTGAAACAATCTCTGGGCATCTTACATAAGCAAGACATTCAGGCCGTATCGCAGTTTTATCGAGCTTCACCCTCAAAGCGCCAAGACACAACGGATCTGGGGGACAGAAATTTAGTCGAAAGCGAGGGAGATGATGGTGCTGTTCGTGGAACTACTCAGGAGTCGGCGATCGCCCCTTTTACTGCCCCATTTACCACTGCTGCGATCGCCTCAAACCCGGCTCCACCGACTAATCTACCGAATATTCAACTAGGGGATGACTGTGCGGCCATTCCAGATGGTGATGGCTATCTGCTGTTCGCTGCTGAGGGCATGATGCCGTTTTTGGTAGAAACGGAGCCGTGGTTCGCTGGGTGGTGTGCCGTTATGGTTAATGTCAGCGACATTTACGCCATGGGAGGACGACCAATCGCCGTCGTAGATACGCTGTGGAGCCAATCGCTTGAGCAAAGCCAAGCCCTGTTTGAAGGAATGCGCGCGGCAGCAGCAACCTACGGTATCCCCATTGTGGGTGGCCATACCAACTGCCACAGTGACTATACCGCCCTTTCTGTCGCCATTTTGGGACGAGCGACTCAGTTAATTTCTAGCTTCACCGCGCAAGAGGGCGATCGCCTCTTAGTTGCCATTGACCTGCGTGGCCGATCCCACCCCAGCTACCCATTCTGGAACGCTGCTACCGATGCCGATCCCGTTCGCTTGCGGCAAGACCTGGAACTGCTGCCCACGCTGGCAGAGCGCGGCCTATGCGATACCGGAAAAGATGTCAGCATGGGCGGTATCGTTGGCACTCTCCTGATGCTGTTAGAAACCTCTGGCTGTGGTGCCGTGCTTAACCTGGATGCCATGCCTCGACCTGCTGACGTGCCGTTTGAAAAATGGCTGGTGAGTTTCCCTAGCTATGGGTTTCTGTTGAGCGTTCGTCCAGAGCATGTAGCCGCTGTGCAGCAAGCGTTTGGCGATCGCCACATCACCTGCCAAGACATTGGCGAAATTTGCACTACCCCCCACTTAATTCTGCAAATGCAAACCGAATCGACTCTGTTTTGGGACTTATCCCAAAATCCACTGACAGGTTTTGCCCCCAGTCCAGCCCCGTCACCGTTATAGTGGCGCTTCTAAAGAGCGATGCTTCTTGTGCGCCGTGCCGAAAATATCGCCCTCATCACAATGCTTGATTCTTCTCAAACCAGCCCTATGCTTGCTGCTCCACTCCGCATTGCCCTGTTAACGTACGCCACCAAACCCAGGGGCAGCGTTATCCACACCCTAGAACTGGCCGATGCCCTGCATCAACTGGGGCATTCTGTTTGTATTTACGCCCTTGACAAAGATGGCCGTGGGTTCGATCGCCCCCTAGCCTGCGACTACCACCCCGTCCCTGCCCGCCCCGCTCCTGCTCCCAATTCCGCCCCTGCTCCCGACAGCATCGATCGCCTGATTCAGCAGCGCATTCAAGAATTTGTTGATTACCTGAGCCAATTTCCTAATCAAGCGCCCCACTCCCGCGATATCTACCACGCCCAAGATTGCATCAGCGCCAACGCCCTTGTGCTCTTGCGCCAGCAGATCCCGATTCCTCATATCGTGCGGACTGTTCACCATATTGAGGACTACAACAGCCCCTACCTGCAACAGTGCCAGGATCGCTCCATCCGCGCCGCTGACCTCTGCCTTTGCATTAGCCAACACTGGCAAACTGAGGTGTTGCAGCAATATGACATCATTGCTCCCCGCGTTCTAAATGGCATCAACACCGATCGCTTTTCTGCCATTCCCACGGGGGCTGAACCCACGCTCAAACAGCGGTGGGGACTGACCGGACAGCCGATTTACCTGACCGTTGGCGGCATTGAACCGCGCAAGAATTCTATTGACCTACTGCACGCTTTTCAGCAAGTGCTAATCCACTATCCCCACGCGCAACTGGTGATCGCTGGCGGTGCCACTCTATTTGATTACCAATCCTACCGCGATCAGTTTTTTGCCCTGGCAGCTCAGCTCGGCATTGAAATTGGCACCTCTCTAATCCTCCCCGGTGTCATTGCCGAAGCCGACTTGCCTGCGCTGTACCGCACAGCCAATGCCTTTGTCTTTCCATCACTCAAAGAAGGCTGGGGCTTAGTCGTACTGGAAGCGATCGCCTCTGGACTGCCCGTAATTACTGCCAACCAGCCACCCTTTACAGAATTTCTGACCCCAACCCAGGCTCTCTTAGTTGATCCCCGCGATCCAGCCGCGATCGCCCAGGCCATGCTTGATGTGGTTCAACCGGCGATCGCCCAATCTCTGATTCAGCAGAGTCAATCCATTTGCCAACGCTATACCTGGCACACATCCGCTCAACTGCATGTGGAACAGTATGAAAAACTCATGCTAAAAGAAAAGGAGTAAACGCTAAACCCAATCCTCATTCCTCTCCCCATGCCCGAAATTCGCTTTCATGTCGAATGGCCCGATGGCTCTCAAGAGTCCTGTTATTCTCCCTCGCTGGTTGTCAAAAAATACTTTACTCCCGGTGAAACGTATTCACTGGATGAGTTTGTGAAGCGATCGCGTGAAGCCCTTACCATTGCAAGCGATCGCGTGCAGGCCAAGTATGGGTTTCCATGCAGTCTGGCATTGGGTCAACTCCAAAGAATTGAACAAAAAGCCGCCCAGTTTGCTCAGTTGTCCCCATCAGACGTTCGACTAATTGAGTTTGGTGAATAAGTAGGTGGGCTTAGCTATAGCGGTAGCCATGATCAAGTAGGACGCCTCCCTGTCATTCCCGCGCAGGCGGGAATCCATCTGCTCGATAGGTGCGCGGGTGGATTCCCGCCTGCGCGGGAATGACGCTGGCATGTCCTAAGCTTTATGACTATGGCTATAGAATTTGGTTTTCATTTAGGTTGAACTACTTAGCTGCTGAGCTATTGGTAGGGGCGATCGCCCCTACCCCCATCAAAACCCTGTCAAAACTGCTCTAGCGCCGGAAATTTCTCAGCCGATCGCGCCGATTCGCCGCAGGTTCTGGGTGTGGGAAAAATTTTGTCTGGGTTAGCCAATCCCTTAGGGTTAAATACTTGGCGAACGTACTGCATCGTTTCCAGGTCTGCCGCACTAAACATTTCGGGCATATAGCATTTTTTATCTGCCCCAATGCCGTGTTCGCCCGAAATGCTGCCCCCAACTTGCACACACAGCTTGAGAATGTCGCCTCCTAGTGCTTCTACTTTCTCTAGCTCGCCCGGAATCGCGTTGTTATACAGAATCAGCGGGTGCAAATTGCCATCGCCAGCATGAAACACATTGGCCACCCGATAGCCATGCTTTTGACTTAGCCCTTCAATTTCTTGGAGCACATATTGCAGCTTGGTGCGGGGAATTACGCCATCTTGCACGTAGTAGTCAGGGCTGATTTTCCCCATCGCGGCAAAGGCGGCCTTTCGTCCCTTCCACAGCATCAGGCGATCTTGGGGATCGGTGGCAGTGCGAATGCTGCGCGCTCCGTTTTGGCGACACAAAGCCTCAACTCGCTGGCTATTCTCCGCCACTTCTATCTCTAATCCATCAATTTCGATTAGCAAAATCGCTTCGGCATCGCGCGGATAGGCATTAGTACCCACCACATCTTCCACCGCGTTGATGCTGAAGTTATCCATCATTTCCATGCCGCCGGGAATAATGCCCGCGCTGATGATGTCGGAAACGGCTTGCCCCGCCGCCTCCACACTGGTGAAATCTGCTAGCAGCACGTGGATCGCTTCAGGCACCTTCAGAATACGCAGCGTAATTTCTGTGGCGATTCCTAGAGTGCCTTCTGACCCCACAAACACCCCGGTCAGGTCATACCCCGGCATTTCGGGTAGTCTGCCGCCCACGTCTACAATCTCGCCCGTGGGAGTGACCAGCTTTAGCCCTAGAACGTGATTCGTCGTCACTCCGTATTTAAGGCAGTGAACCCCGCCAGAGTTTTCGGCCACGTTGCCGCCAATCGAGCAAATAATTTGGCTAGATGGGTCAGGCGCATAGTAAAACCCAGCACCGCTAACGGCCTGGGTGACCCAGTTGTTAATCACTCCGGGCTGTACGACCACGCGCTGATTGGCTAGATCTACCTCTAGAATTTTCTGCATCAGTGCCGTCACGATTAGCACAGAGTTCTCAATTGGCAGGGCACCGCCAGACAGCCCCGTGCCCGATCCCCGCGCAATAAATGGAACCTGATGGCGATCGCACACCTTCACCAACTCTGCCACCTGCTCTGTCGTGCGCGGCAACACCACCACTGCCGGACGCTGCTTGTAGCTCGTCAACCCATCGCATTCATAAACCAGCAGCTCTTCTCGCCGCTGAATCACGCCATTCTTACCCAAAATGGCTTCAAACTCGCGAATAATCGGTTGCCAATTGAGCTGAGTAGGGTCAAGAGTGAGCATGGAGAAAGCACTTAGAAAGAACGAACAATCTGTAAAATCATCCTATCGTCATCCTCGTGCTGGTAGTGGTATTGATGTAAGGATTTTTTGATGGGCGGGCTTCGCCCGCCCATCAAAAAATCCTTACCAATTTAGGACTACCCTCGTGCTTATTGCAGCATCTGCCCATGGGTAGGGGCGAAGCATTTGGCCAATAATTCTAAAATGACCGAGAAGCACTGGCCAAATGCTTCGCCCTTACACAACGGTAATTCCTCAATTCAACTCTTCTAGCAGCGTTTGCACCCGCCCATCGGGGTAAAGCACCAAACGAATTAGAGCGCTCTGTCCACTTTCAATTGGGGAAACAAAAGGTTCACCTATTAGCGGCATACCAGTGCGATCGAGGTAGTTCCCCGCTGCATCACCCAAAGGAATAGCCCGTTGAACGGTACCATCTGGCGCAACTTGAAGACGATACTCCAGCGGGCGATCGAGTGTTTCAGGAGGTTGCCAACGCGCTTGAAAGAAAGTCTTGGCTTCGGCAACCTGGGGAATATTACCCACATTGCTGCTGCGTGCGGAAGTGCTGGGGGCGGAGGCTGCACCCAATCCATTGGAAGCATCTGTCTGTTGTGGAAGTCGTAGGGCAGTTGCCGAGGAATCTGCTGCCGAAGGGGCGGCTTCCATTGCCATTGGGGCAGGTTGACGAGCGCCTGGAGGAACAACATTGGGCGATCGCGGTGCAGACGCAATTTGATCTGGAGGCAACACCGGAGGGGCTGGCACTACCGTTGGCACAGGAGCACGCCCGCCCGTAGGAACTTGAATCGACTGCGAACCAGAGGCCGACGGCACCGGAACCCGAACACCCGCACCCGCAGTAGGAGGTATCAAAGATGGGTTAGAGAATGCTCCTGGCACGCCCGAACCAGGTTGTTTAAAGACACCGGACGGCGGTGGTAGTGGAATAGTGTCGCTACTTGGTACTGTCGGCAGCGCTGGGTCAACCGTCAAAGGATCTGTGCCAGCAGGATTTGCCGTCAACGGGGGAGGTAAAGCCGGTTCTTGATTGGTCGCCACAGATTGGCTAGCAGGCGCTGTAATGTCTGCTGCAAATTGCACAAGACTGCCTGTAACACCCAGGGCTAACACCATCACTGCCGCCACTCGTAGCCATCCATTCGAGGGCTGAAGCCACGCTGGACGTTCAGCCGCAGGTAGTGATAACGACTCAGCAGCATATTCGTCTAGGGCGTTTGACAAATCAAACAGTTGCGTAACGCCGAGAGACACGGTAGATACCTCGTTGGTGGCCAAGGTGCCCAAGTGCAACTCGTGAGTCAGCAACCCTTTAGGCTGAAGATAAATGCCTTCTTTAGCACTGTCCTGGTTAGATGCAGTATGAGCGATTTCCTCGCTGCGGCCATTTGCAGGAGCTAAGCGGAGCCGCTCTTCTAGCGTGTCAGAGGTGACTGAGGATAAAGCCGGATCACTGACTAGGGCAGGCGGTTCCGTTAAGCCGGCAATGGATTGAAACAGCGCTAGGGCAGCAGTCGCAGAGGTAATGGGTTCTTGGTCGGGTGTCAGCTTTAGTAAAGCAGGGCTGTGCTGAACAGCCTGAGGATCAAGAAACTGCTGAACATAGGCGCTTACGGCATCATTCAGGGCTTCGAGTTGAGCGCGATCGCCCGACAGATGAATCAGCTCATCGGGCGATCGCTTGGGATCATCAAAACTCAGGTCAAACCGCAGGTTTTTAAGGACGGTTCGGTCTGTCCAGCGAGATAGCGCAGACCCATTCGCCGCAATCTTTAGCGTGCAGGTGGGAGGGGTGTATCGACGGAGAACAGTGGTGGGCATGGGAAAGTAAGAAGGAGGAACGAGGCCACTGAAAGAGAAAATGCAGACAATCCGCTGAAAGCTAAAATCTGGTTGAGTGCTTAACTCAGTAGGTGAACCAGCAAGGGACTTGTCAGACTACTGGCTTACTTGGCTTTACTTGGCTTTACTTGGCTCGGTCGAGCAGTGCCAGCCACAGGCGGCGAACGCCGTTCGGTGAGCCATAGAACAGCAAATCAATCAGGAGCTTTAGCGCTAAGTAAGTGAGTTGGTCAGCCGATGCAATATCGCTTTCTTCCATGCGCTCTTGGTATGTGTTGTGGAAGGAGTCGAGGTAATCGCCTAAAAGAGCTGCCTGGTAAGGTTCACGATGTTGCTCGGTAAGCTGCTCTAGTAACGTAACGGCGCGGCGAATTAGCTCCTGATGCTGATTGGCTAAATGACAGATGATTAAAACAAGCGATCGCGCTTCTTCCACATCCATCCGCTTGCGCCCTTGTCCTTTACGCAGAGGACTAGACTGACGCAGCCGCCATAGCGCCACGCGGTCTGCCACCACATCGGACAAGTTCAAGTCTTCCGCTGCCTTTAGCATGGCATCTGAACCAATTCCCGCGATTGACTCCAGCGCTAGCAGAACCAAGTCAAGCTGAGCCTTGATGTTGTCAAGCTGGGCTGGCTCAGGCTGCTGAACTAGCGTAAGTTCGGCATTAGCCGCATGGGCAGTGGGTAGCTTCAGGATAGACGCCATAACTCTAGGATAGGTCGCAAGCGTGCGAACGATGGGTTGGTTTCAAGTCTTGAAACACGACGAATAATAGCCAGATCAAGTTTCCCTTAATCCTACCGCTGGTCGGAACAAAGGGTGACAGTCTAGACCCGTCGGTCTTTTGTACTGTCGTGCTGGATTTAGAGCTTGTGCTTGATTAAAGTAATGGGAAGTAAAGTACTGTAGAGGTATTGGATTTTCAGGCTGCTATAACTGACAAGGCTATCAAGCTAAAATCCCAACATTGGAACTGGATCACTGTCGATAGCGCGCATTGCAGGATACTGCTTCTGTAAATGCGGATGTTTTGAGAATACAGTTTGTAGTTGACTCTCAGTTATGCAAAGAATTTTCACACCACTAACGGTGCGAAATTGCGCCCCGCACTCTAACGGAAATAATCTTTGACCAAGTTCCGAACTCCGGGCTAGTTCTAACCGTTCTGTAAAAGATAGAACTCTTACCTCCTGTCTCATCGCTTCATACTCCGTCATAAGCATTGAAGTCCGTGCCCCGAAGCGTTTCTCTTCCATAACGTCATACATGCTGGGATTGTGCATCAGACGTTCTTGAAACCAAGGGATCAGTCGAATTTCAATCCCGTTACATCTTGTCTGCCAATGCGCGCCATCTCTGCGCCGAACAACCTCTGTCCATCTGAATAAGCTGTTTGGCTTGCGTGTGATTGCCTGTAAGCTCTTGCGAAGAGTAGTTGTTGCAAGTCGAGTCTCTCTACAATCTGCCAAATAACCCAAAATCAATGTTTTCAAGTGTTGGCTATCGGCTGGACAACTCCCAAATCCAACTACCTGTTCCTTCAGCTTCTTTAATGACAACGTGAGCATCTGAAAGCTGGGTACAATCGATCGCTCTGGTACTTTTGTTTGATTTAAGCTTGGACAGTAATACTCAATGTACTGACGCTCAAGATCATTAAGCTGGCTTTGAACGCAACCAAACCAAAACAACCTGACTTCGCATCGTTTATTGACGGCTTCAAGTTGTGATAAACGATGATGGTTTTGCCAACGGTTTTTTAGATTTGTAGCTAAACCAACATAGAGCACCTGATCACGAGCGATCGCAAAGTAAATCGCAGGGAGTTCTGGCAATCTTTGCCTTTCTGACAGTTTTAGATTTGGTAATGTACTGAGTTCCGGTAACACCGCTTTGACTCATCAAGTGTCTTACCCTATATTCCCCAACCTAGACAGATAACGGAACATTATGCGGGAGAGCAGTAGTTCAGCAGTTGAAAGTGATTCAGGCAAGAGTTTTATTCTGCCGATTATGTACTACTTAAGAAAGGGGCACTCGCTCTAAGTCTTTAATCTGCCCAAGCTTCTAGAGCTTTTTGTGGTTAGCCGCTCAGTGTTGTGACCATCAACATTGGGCGGTGCTAGATTTTTGGAGCGAATTTA
>JBBQFG010000078.1:0-19928 GCA_038321765.1 Elainellales cyanobacterium | reverse complement strand
TAGCCATAGTCATAAAGCTTAGGACATGCCAGCGTCATTCCCGCCTGCGCGGGAATCCACCCCCGCACCTATCGAGCAGATGGATTCCCGCCTGCGCGGGAATGACAGGGAGGCGTCCTATTGATCATGGCTACCGCTATAAAAACAGGGTTCTAAAAGTCTGCGCCGCCCGCTGCGCGGGCGGCGCAGACTTTTACGATTTTATATTTAATTACGCCCATCTACTTAGCCCATTAATCGAGCATGATGCTTTGTAGGGCTTCGAGCAAGACTTGGTTTTGGGCATCGGTGCCAACGGTAATGCGAAGTTTATCGTCCAAGCCAGACTGCTTGAAGTAGCGAATTAAAATGCCCCGTTCCTTCAAATCCAAATAGATTTTTTCAGCGTCAGCCTGTGGATGATCCGCTTGGGGCACTTGCACTAAAAGAAAGTTGGTTTGCGACTCCCACACGCGAAATCCTAGATTTTTTAGATCTTGCCGTAGCTGACTGCGGGAGGCTTTGACGTATTCGGCACAGGCGTTTTTGTAGGCCTGGTCGCGCATGGCGGCAGTTCCCACGAGACAGGCGATCGCGTCAATGTTATAGCTGTCTTTAACTTTGAACAACCCTTCCAGGAGCGCCGGTTGAGCAATCCCAAACCCCAATCGCAGCCCTGCCAACGAATAGCCCTTAGACAGGGTGCGAATGACAATTACGTTTTCAAATTCATGCACCAGCGGCAGCGCCGTTTCGTCTGCGAAATCAACGTAGGCTTCATCTACCACCAGCACCCCAGAGACCTGACGGGCGAGTTCTCGCAGGTCACCAATCGGAACAACATGCCCAGATGGACTGTTAGGTGAGGCAATGAAGGTAATTGCAGCATTAGCCGCGACCAGTTCAGCTAAAGGTAAACGAAAATCTTCCCCATAGGGAATTTCGACAATGTTTGCAGGTTGCATCTCCGTCAGCGTCCGATACAGCACATAGGTTGGCATGGGATAGGCCACCGTCCGATCTGCGGCTGCACAGGCTCGCACCAGCATATTAAGCACATCGTCGCTTCCATTTCCAACAATCACCCAGCTAGCCGGAATGCCCAACGCGTCACTCACAGCTTGCCGAAAATCGTTGGCATAGGGGTCGGGATATCGCCGTAACCATTCACCGTCAATGCTCCAGAGCATAGCCATAGCCGCCGGAGAAGGCGGATATGGATTTTCGTTGGTGTTGAGTTTAAGAATGTTGGTGCCGGGTTTGGGCTGTTCACCAGGAACATAGCCCGCCATTGCATCAATGTTGGGACGGAAGTAGGAAGTCATAGCTCTAGAAATGCCTGTTGAGCAAGGTTAACCAGCTAGATTAATTATTGTATAGCCGTCGCCATGTTAGTAAAACCAGGCTTAGCCGAGTGGTGTTGCTTTGAAGCGTTCTTGAGCCGCTTTAAATGCGTCTTTCATTACGAGCTGAATTTTTTCAGGGTCGGGCTTTTTGCCACCCATCAAATCCCCAAAGTAAACACAGGCCGTTTCTCCCAAAGCCCACGTATAAGCGGCTGCCCAAGAAGCCGCAATGACGCTGCCAAAACCGGGCAGAAATTTAATTAGCTCTCGCCCGATCGCCTGAGCTAAAAACCCTCCAGCGATCGCACTCACCACCCCACCCGCTTGGGCTGGCGTTAGAGTCTGACCGTACAGCTTACCCAACGCCGTCACCATCGACACTTGCAGCGCCGTGAGCACGGGCATTGTAGCAAAAGGCAACGGCACGGCTCCCAACCCAGCAGCCATAATTGCAAACGCTAAAATATAGCGTCGTCCCACATCTCGATACAAATTGCCAAGCTGCTGTTCTACAGCCCCATCTAAAAGCTGGTGAATTGCCCGTGCCTCTGCGGTGGGCAACAAGTCCGCTAACGCATCTCGCAGGGCATCTAAGCCGTAGAACACAGGCGTGTAGCCATCTTCTTCTAGGGTAAAGTCGAGCAAAACCGAACGTTGGCAGAGCGCCGCCTCACCGTCCTGAAATGCAGCTTGCAGGGCGGCGATCGCCCGGTTAATATCGCCCAAATCGGGGGGATAGGGCGGATGGTCGGCGGTACCGGGTGGATAAGCCTCGTGCAGACAGGTAACAGCTAATAAACAGGGAATATTGGGATATTGGTGGCGCAACTGCTGGGCAATCTGCCGCAGCGTATCGGTGGCGAAGTCAGTAATTTTGACCGTCAGAATCAGCACTCTGGCGCGTCGAGTGGCCTGGTCGAGATCTCGACTCAACTCATCAATTAAGGTTTGGGTGTCTTGAGTACCATCCCCCAGACCCACGGTGTCTGTAAAAACTAGCAAGGGCAGATCGGCAGAGGGGTAGGCATAGCGCTGGGTGTGTTGTGTATGGGGGCGAAACCCTTGCCCAACGATCTCGGCAGAAACACCCGTGAGACCTCGCACGATGGAGCTTTTACCCGCCTGGGGTTTACCAATTAGTAGCGCTTCAGTAGTAGGCAGCTCGGCTCGCACGGTGGCCAAAATCTCAGCCACTTGGTCTTCGCTGACGCTGAACCACCGCACCACCGTTTTTGCCACCTGATCGGTGGGTAGAAGCTGCGTTAGTTTTGACGTGGCTTGTTTCCAGGTACTGACTAGACGAGTGGGAAGGGTGGGGGCGATCGCCTTCTCCTCAACCTCTAAAGCATCGTTAGAACCCTGATCGGTATCGTGTTGCTCAGCCATACTCAGCGTCTTAGCTAACCCACAGAAATCTTTATGCTTTTTCTACCATACTTAACCATACTTAGCT
This sequence comes from Elainellales cyanobacterium, assembly GCA_038321765.1. Taxonomy (GTDB): domain Bacteria; phylum Cyanobacteriota; class Cyanobacteriia; order Elainellales; family Elainellaceae; genus CASBQJ01. Next base: position 17,150 of record JBBQFG010000078.1, on the reverse strand, counting down.
CAGCGGGGTTCTGTATGCCGTACTGCCCGTCTGCTCGGTTTCGTGTTATCCGTCACGGACTAAGGCTTAAACACGTGCCATTGGGTAATGGGAGCCAACGGTTTCCAGCCCAAAAACGAGCCAATCGGCTCCACTCGTTGAATACCAACGCGGATGAGGTCGCCACCCCGCTGGTGCTGCCAGTCCAACACCTGCTGTTCGCTCTCTAGAGTGACTGCGTTAATCACTAATCGACCGCCAGAGCGCAGCGCCGCCCAGCAGACCTCAAAAACGCCCTCAACAGTGGCACCGCCGCCGATAAAAATAGCATCTGGGGAGGGCAAGTCCTTTAGAGCGAGGGGAGCGTCTCCTGCCACGATTTGTAACTGCGGCACGCCGAGGGCGATCGCATTATCGGCAATGTACTGAAGCCGCTTAGGGTGGCGTTCGATGGCGATCGCCCGACAGCGAGGATGGCTGCGGAGCCACTCAATTGCAATCGACCCACAGCCTGCGCCCACATCCCACAGCAGTTCGCCGGGTAGCGGAGCTAGCGTAGACAGGGTAATAGCTCGGACTTCGCGCTTGGTTAATTGCCCGTCGTGGTCAAAGGCGGCATCGGGTAAGCCGGGGAAGCGAGACAGCGATCGCGTGGTGGGATCAGCCCTACAGGCGATCGCCAGGGTGTTCAAATCGGCGAAGTTAGGTATGGTATCAGGAATTGTATCAGAAGCACTCCACTCCGCTGCGGTGCCCTCAATCTGGCGTTCTTGTTCGCCGCCCATATGTTCCAGTACGGTGATCTGACTACTGCCAAACCCAAGCTGGGTCAGGAGTGTGGCCACGCTAGCGGGGGTAGTGCGGTTGGCACTGAGCACTAGCAGCCGCGCCCCTGGGTAGACAAAAGGGGCGATCGCCGCTGGAGGACGATTGGTCAGACTGAGGGTTTCTACGTCGGCTAGCGGCCAGCCCAACCGAGCGCAGGTAAGGCTAAAGGCAGACGGAGCAGGCACAATGGTCATTTCTGCCAGGGGAACTCGACGCAGCAACGTGACACCGATGCCGTGGCACATGGGGTCGCCGCTAGCTAGCACGCAGACGGCAGTGCCTCGGCGGCGACAGATTTCATCGACCGTGCGGTGAAGCGGGGTATCCCACACTAGGGTTTCGCGGCGATCGCCCGCTGGCAACAGAGCCAAATGCCGCGCCCCCCCAACCCACACCTCGGCTTGATTCACCAAAGACTGGGCGATCGCACTCAAACCCGCCACCCCGTCTTCGCCAATTCCTACCACCGCTAGCCATTTCTGCATTAGCCGTCTTGCATAGATACTTTTTTATGAGCGTGAATGCTTTCCCGGCTTCGCCCGGAAAGCATTCACGTCAGAGGTCGCTTGCCAATTCTCATTCTGGCCTTTAAACCGAAAGGTTTGCGCCCATAGGCGCAAACCTTTCGGTTTAAATCTCGGGTAGTCCTAAATTGATAAGGATTTTTTGATGGGCGGGTGCCGCCCATCAAAAAATCCTTACATCAATACCACTACCACTTTCAGAATGAGATCTGTTGACAGAATTGGGAAATAAGACACGACGTGGGGGTCATCTCGTACAATAAATAGCTTGCGATCGCCCGATGGAGATAGCCGTGGTGCCAACTACCAATTTTCAGACGCTTTTACCTGCTCCGACGGGTCAGTTCTTGATTCCGCCACAGTCGCTAGTGCAGTCTAGCCTAGAGAGCGAGGAGGGCGACTCCAGTGGGGCACTGGTTGAGTTCTCGTTGGTTATACCGACCTACAACGAGAGTCAAAATATCCATCGGCTGGTGCAGATCTTGAGCAGTACGCTGGAGCAAGTTTGGGGCGATCGCTTCGAGCTGATTGTGGTAGACGATGACAGCCCCGATCGTACCTGGGCACTGGCTCAAGACATAAAGACCGACTATCCTCATCTGCGCGTAGTGCGGCGGCAAGGCGAGCGGGGGCTATCTACAGCGGTGATTCGCGGTTGGCAGGTGGCGCAGGGTCAGATTTTAGGTGTCATTGATGGCGATTTACAGCATCCACCTGAAACGCTGTTAGAGCTGCTGGAGGCAATCCAGCAGGGAGCCGATTTAGCAGTGGCTAGCCGTCATGTGGATGGGGGTGGAGTTAGCAGTTGGAGCGCTCTGCGTCGATTTTTGTCGCGGGGGGCGCAACTGATGGGGTTGGTGGTGCTGCCGGGAGTAATCAGTCGGGTAACAGACCCAATGAGTGGCTATTTTTTGGTGCAGCGAGCGGCGATCGCCGACCGTCCACTTAATCCACTGGGCTACAAAATTTTAATCGAAGTGCTGGGGCGAGGCGATATTCAGCAGATTGCGGAAGTAGGCTACGTCTTTCAAGAACGGCAGGAGGGTGCCAGTAAAGTCACCTGGCGGCAATATCGCGATTATTTGCATCACTTAGTGCGCCTGCGCGTGGAACTGGGACGGATTGGCCAACTGACGCGGCGGCTCGATTTTCCGATTGGGCGATTTTTGCGCTTTGGGCTGGTGGGGGCAAGTGGTTTGGTAATCGACACGGCGATGCTCTATTTACTGCATGGTCTCTGGGGTTTCGGGTTGACCCGTAGTGCGATCGCCGCTGCCGAAATCGCCATCATCAACAATTTTCTGTGGAACGACCGCTGGACATTTGGTGATATGTCGAAATCTCAACGGCAGTGGCGCAAGGTAATTAAGCGATTCCTTAAGTTCAATGTGATTTGCTTGATGGGGCTAATCCTAAAGGTGCTGCTGCTTAACCTGTTATTTAACCTGCTACACATTAATCCTTACGTGGCTAACGTGTTAGCGATCGCCGTCGTTACCCTCTGGAATTTTTGGGTCAACCTCAAACTGAGCTGGCGCACCAGTGATATGCGGTAAAACAAGGCGATATATTGCGCCGTATATTGCAGAGTTATGGAACAACGCGCTCTTTTAACCAAGGCTGGGAATTCTGTAGACAGGCAGTTACGCACATCTATCAGTTACCCGACACCTGTAGGGGCGAAGCATTGGGTTGATACGTCCCAAGATGGCCGATAGGGATTGACCCAATGCTTCGCCCCAATGCACGGGAACTGCGCCTGTCCGAGAAGTCCTGGGGAGGTTAGTTTGAAGAACGTTGGATTAGTTGCCATTGGACGAAATGAGGGCGATCGCTTGCGTCAGTGCTTGACCTCGGCAATCGGTACCGTGGCCTGGATCGTCTATGTCGATTCTGGCTCTAGCGATGGCAGCGTTGAGATGGCGCGGTCTCTGGGCGTGGAGGTTGTCCCGCTTGACCTGTCGATTCCATTTACCGCCGCCCGCGCCCGCAATGTGGGCTGCGATCGCCTTCTAGAGCTAAATCCACAGCTCGAATTCGTTCAGTTTGTCGATGGCGACTGCGAACTTGTTGCCGGATGGCTGAACCAGGCTGGGCAGACACTCCAGACCCAACCGCAGATCGCCGTGGTTTGTGGACGACGACGAGAAAGATTCCCCCGCCAAACGCTTTACAACCGCCTCTGCGACCTAGAGTGGGATACGCCTATTGGTATCGCCAAGGCCTGCGGGGGGGATGCCATGATGCGCGTTGCCGCCATTCGACCTCTAGGCGGCTTTAACTCTACCCTAATTGCCGGAGAAGAACCCGAACTCTGTGTTCGGCTGCGGCAAACGGGCTGGCAAATTCTGCGGCTAGATGCCGAAATGACCCGTCACGATGCCCAAATGACCCAGTTTAGCCAGTGGTGGACGCGATCGCTGCGGGCGGGGCACGCCTACGCCGAAGGCGCATGGCTTCACGGCAAATCGCCAGAACGACATTGGGTTAAAGAAACTAAAAGTATTTGGCTGTGGGGCTTAGGGATTCCTGCGATCGCCCTCGGAGCAATTCCCCTCACCCACGGCTTCAGCCTGTTGCTGTTTTTAGGCTATCCTTTGCTGGTCTACCGCACCTATCGCTACCTTCACACCCAGGGCTACCCATCGCAAGATGCGCTACTTTACGCTTTCTCTTGTGCGATCGGCAAATTTCCCAATGTGCTAGGCCAACTCAAGTTTCATTTAACCACCCGACTAGGACAGCGCAGCACATTGATTGAGTATAAAAAGAATCAATAGACCGCCTGCGTGAATCGTTTCCCGGATAAGCCGGGAACAATTCACGCCCTCCAAAAAAGCATTTATGCAGAAGGCCTAATATATAGGACTTACGCAGTTGGATGAATTTGCAAGCGCTCCGCGCTTGCAAATTCATCCAACTTCCTTGGTTTTTCGTGTCAGGTGCGTAAGTCCTGATATAGCAAGAAAGAAGAAATCTGCTGAGTACTGGTGTGTTGGGCATACGGGTTTCGGCTGCGCTCAACCCTCGTCGGCTGCGCTCAACCCTCGTCGGCTGCGCTCAACCCTCGTCGGCTAAGGGTTAAGCGCAGCCGAAACCCGGCTCTAAGTGATTATTAGACCGATACCCCAAACCCTCAGTGCATTTGAGCTACTTTAATTCTGGTTCAGGAATTAGTTGAGAGTTGGGCAATAGTAGTTCAGTTCGATCAGCAATCTTCTGAGCCAGTTCTTTAAAGTCTTTATATACATTCCTCACCGCGTATGTGTGAGCACCAATTGCCCCATCAGCAGGTTTAAGATGAAAAATGGGTTTATGAGACTCTTGAGCCATTGGCATTAAGCTTTGATAGTGTTTAAGTAACGCTAAACGATTTGGATCGCTAGATGGAGTTAAGACGATTTCATCTTGTTTCTGAATAACTTCAGTATTGTAAATATGTGGAATTCGCTCAATCCATCTTTGGAATGCTTTTACAGGACGGTCAAATCGAACACCGCGTTGGAGAATAACATAACCAACGGGTTGCATTTTCCCTTTTGGCAGAGCGAGGTCTGAGGCTGGGTTTTTAGGAATACGCTCCTGCCATTCTTCTCTCCAGCGTCTTACGGTTGGTCCAAGGTTCTTTAGTCCCTGTAATGAGAAGAGATCTGGTGAGAGAGGAACTACGACATAGTCCGAGGCAATAAGAGCTGCTCGGTTAATTGCTCCTAAGTTAGGTCCTAAATCAACCAAAACAACATCAGCATTATCAATTGAGGCTGCTTGACTCAATACTCGCCAAAAAGCCGAGATAACTCTGAATGCTCGTTCTTTACGATCAAGGCAATCAGACCACTGGGAGGATAACTCATCTTCAAATCCAGAAAGTTGTAAATCGCCAATTAAAAGGCTTAACCCATCTTCTATTTTTTCTAGATTTGGAGTTGCAATATCACCGATACCACTTAATAAGGGTTTGACGCATCGAAAAACAGTATTATAGCTATTGTCATTGCTGCCTTCCCAAACCTCTTCTAATCGATCTTCATCTAGAAAAGCCGCTGTCAAGTTAGCTTGAGGATCTAAATCTGCTGCTATCACTTTTAGCCCTAAATCAAAGTACATCCAGGCTAAATGATAGACAAGAGATGTTTTTCCAACTCCGCCCTTATTGTTGAAGAAGGCAATAATCGGTGGGGTCATTTTTGCCTCCTAATAATAACTAAAAAGTTAGAAGCTTCAGCAAAAAAATCTGCGGGCGGATTACCATTTTTCTCGAGGGCACGCTTTGCAGTTGAAATACCATAGCCGAAGCGTTGCACATAGCCTAAATCTTTCATAACTCCAGCCAGGTGGGGATTACGATAATCCGTAACTCCCTGACCGAAATTCTCTCGGTTGACTTGACCAAATAATCCACCTGGATTTGAAATTTCAATCCGATCATTAAACCAATAAACCTTTACTGGGGCGTTTGTTTGTTCATAGGAACGATGCATTATGGCGTTCCTAGATAGCTGACGTAAGGCTTCAATTGGATAATCTGGTTGCTGAATTTCAAGAGCCGAACTGGTAATGTCCAATGCAGTCGCAATATTGATCTGTAGAGTTTCGTCCAAGATTCGCAGAATGTCTAATAACGAACCATTGATCTCTTTTTGATCCTTAATTGGATCGCCTAATTCCTTACCATCCACTCTCAGAAATTGAATGTAGTGCCCAGGCACAAATTGCTTGGGGTCTTTACCCGCAACCAGAATCCCTAAAGTAGTAGGATGGGCATCCGGTTCAGGGCTAATAAATCGAACTGAGGTTAATTGCTGATTAAGCGATCGCTGATTTTCCTCTAGTACCTCTGGAGCTAGGGTGAAGGGCAAGTAGGATTGTTGAAAAAATTCTAAATTGAGATCGTCAAGCGTTGCAGAAGGGAGGGGCTGTAAATCAAAAGGTAAATCTCTAGATCGGCGTTTTTCATTCAACCGACGTTCTTCTTCAGGTGTAGCTGTTGCACGTCTAGGTCCAACTCGAATATAGGTTCGTCCGTCAAATCTAACTGGAGGAGCATCTGACGGTTCCACAATAACAACTGCTAATTCACAGCTATCTAGAATACGTTTATTAACTTGCAACACCGGAAACGGTAAAATCTTTCCTTCAGAGCGAATACTAGAAAGCCTTAGGAGAAGCTCGTCTGTAATAGGTGAGTTGGCGCAGGTGCCATCATCATTAACTCCTACAAAAAGAACTCCAGGTTTTTTGTGATTTGGTAGATCATTAGCGAAAGCACAAATTGCCTGTGTTATTTTTCTTACGTCTGAAATTGACGCTTTACGCTCAACTCTATCAGATTCCAAATCACCTAGAAGTGTTGTTAGCTCTTGATCATCCATGTATCAGTATTTAAAGTCTTCCTTGCTAATCATAATCATTAAGGGTAGAGCCGCAATAAATTCAATCTAACGACCGCGCTGCACCGGAACGCCGCAGGGCGTTGATTGAGTTGCAAAGGTTATCTGCGTCCGGTGAGCGCGAACGATATACGGCAAAGCTGTATATCAATCACCCTTTATTTCTCTCTGTTCGTATCCATTCGGTTTGGCGATGGGTGAAGAACTTGAGATAGCGGGGCAGTTTGCCAAACAGGTAGAGCGGGATGGTGAGCAGCGATCGCACTGAGATAGTCGCCCGTCCAAATGTTGCCCAGGCTGCAACAATGGCGATCGCCATCAGGCCACCTTGCAAACCGAGCAAGAGGGCGGGAGTCCATGCGGCTCCCAACAGTCCAGCCAGTAGGGCGATCGCCAGTAGCCCTGCCCATGCCATCACCAGCAGCGACAGGGGAGGAACACAAAGGTCAAGGGCGATCGCCAGCAAATCGACTCGACCCTGGCGCAGTGATGCTTTGACTAGGCGAGGCGCTTGGGTCAGTAAGGTTTGCAGGTGGCCGTGTTCCCATCGGGTGCGCTGTTGGTCAGCGGCTTCGGCCTGTTGAGGCAGAATGCCTACGACATGGGCAGTGGGGCAAAGCCGGGGAGCGTATCCGGCGATCGCTAAATCTAGCCCAAGCTGCATATCTTCTACAATATTGCCGCTAGCCAGGGGCGCATTATGGATAATCTCCCACGGAAAGGCCATGCCCGTTCCGGTTAATAAGCAGGGTAGGCCTAGCCGATTTAGTCCACCAGGTCGCACCTGATTTTTAACCAAAAAGGCGAAGGCAGAGAGAGCGCTACCGGGGCTGGGGTTAGGAGGTTGCTCCATCCGATAGACAGCTTGTATGGGACGGTGTTGGGCGGCGGCCTGCTGGGCAATCTGGGCGATCGCCCCAGCCTCAACTCTACAGTCGGCATCGGCCATCACCACGACATCGGGGGGGTCGCTGGCGAGCCATTGCAGGCCAAAATCAAGGGCGTAGCCTTTGCCGCGACGGGTCAGGTCGTGCCGCTCAATCACGGTGGCTCCAGTATTTCGGGCGATCGCGGCGGTGTCGTCGTGACAGTTATCGGCTACGACCAAAAGGCGATCGCGATCGCCCAACTGCGGCAAGAGAGTTTGCAGCGCGGACTCAATGCAAAGGGCTTCGTTGTGAGCAGGCATGACCACGGCCACACGGAGCGAGGGGATACTATCGAGCCAATCCTGCGGGTGAGAACGATGCAACCCCTGAGGGAGATGTCGTGGCCGAAACAGACAGGCTGCCGCGCATTCTCCCACTAAAACAGTCACAGGAATTGATAGCACGACGACCAATCCTAGCAGCACACCAGTTAGTAGCAGCATCACAGGCACTAGATTCCAGAGGGATGGGCTGTTCTAGTGTTCCCATTGGGAAGTCGCAATGCCAAACTCAGCTTGCGCGATTGTCGTTAAAGCATCTAAAAATCCTTAGGGAACTGCGTTGAAATAAGATACCGGCTCAAGCAGAAGGCTTATCATGGATTCCCGCCTGCGCGGGAATGACACCGGGATGATTTTTGTTTGCTGATCCCTTACAAGTTTAAGACTACCTTTTGGTCAACATAAACACCTGAGAAAGAATTTCCTCTGGACAGAGGGGCTTGGTCAGAAAACTATCTGCTCCAGCAGCCAAGCAGCGATCGCCGTTATCTAAGGAGACGGTGGTTAGGGCGATAATTTTTAATGTTTGAGTCGCGGGGTTTTGGCGCAACTGGTGAATTAGCTCGTACCCGTTGCTTTCAGGGGCTTGGACATCGGTGATAACGGCAATGGGCTGAAGGATTTCGATTTGGCTCATGGCCATCGATCCTTCTAAAATCCAGACCAATTGATACCCCGCTGCGGTTAGCATGTCGCAAATAATATTGGCAGTCTCTTCATGGCTTTCTAGTAAGACAATTCGCCCTAGCAGATTTTTTGTCGAATTTTCTAACGGTGTTGCAGAGTCTATGTTGAGCGTGGCTTTAGGGCGAACCGGAAGCTGCACAGTGAAGACAGAGCCAACGCCTACGGTAGACTCTACGGAAATTTGTCCGTTGTGGAGTTCTACTAACTGCTTGGTCAGTGCCAGCCCTAATCCGGTGCCTTGGTACATGCGGTGATACGAGGTATCAAGCTGCTGAAATTTTTGGAACAAGAGCGATCGCTGATGGTCGGCAATGCCAATGCCTGTATCAATTACCTGAATCAAGACAGTATGGGAATCGGCAAACACGCGTAGGGTTATTTTGCCGTCTTTAGGGGTAAATTTAATCGCATTGCTGAGTAAATTTACTAAAATTTGTTTGACCCGGTGGGGGTCGGCAATAAAGCGGTCGTGCTTTGGCTCTACCTCTAAGTGCAACGTTAGCTTTACCCCTCGGCGTTGGGCGGCTTCTTCCATAGTCTTCAAACTCTGTTTTACCAGCACAGAGAGCGAGAACTGATTGAGCTGCAAGATCGCACGCCCTGCTTCTAGCTGGGTTAGCTCTAAAATATCGTTAATCATTTCCAGCAGATGTTGACCGCTGTCGTGGATAATTTGCAAAAAATTGCGCTGGCGATCGCTCAATTCTCCCAATGACCAGCGCAGTAAGGTCGCAGACATGCCAATAATGGCGGTCAAGGGCGTGCGTAGCTCGTGACTCATCGATGCCAAAAATTCGCTTTTTGCATGACTGGCAAGCTGGGCAGCCATCATCGCCTCCCGCAGATCCTCTGTGCGTTCGATCACCTGTTGCTCAAGGCTACTGGCTTGCAGGGGTGGATAGGGGCTACGGGGACAGGGATCATCTATAGGGGCTACGGGGTATGCGGTTAAAGCAGCTATCAGTTGCAGGGTAAATTCGCTTTGCACCGTAGCCGAATTAATCTGGGGAATGCTGTAGAACGCCTCTATGGTTCGCGTTAGAGCCGATTTTGCCCTGGGGACTTTGGCAATTTGACGTAAGAAGGTGGCGATCGCCCCAGGGTCAAACGTTAGTTCTACCCAACAGGCGTTAGTTTCTCTAACTGCATCGTCAGCAGTGGACAATTGCGCCAGCGTAGGTTCTGCTAACACCAATTCACCCTTTAACAGTACGCTAAATGAACTGGATACCAATACCGTAAAATAATTCACCCCGGGCAAGTGTGGCGAGACACCAGAGAAAACCTGCTCTTCGGTTAAGCACAATACATTTGTGCCCACTACCGTCTGCGCCATCCATTGCAGCAACTCTCGCAATTGACGAAACGTAGCTAGTGAGAGCGTTTGAGATAGAGGTAGCTTTTTGGTCGTGGGCATAGGGTTACGGAACAAAGCGCACATCAAGCAGTGACAGATTTAGGTAGCGAACTTCACAGTTAACCCATCCTATCTCGCAAGTTTGCATAGCTTTCCAAGCGTAAGGATTTTATGATAGTTGGCTGGAACCCTTTTCCCTTCGTGGAGACATCATGCATCGTTTGGCAGCAACCCCAGGCGGCTGGAACCTAGATACCGACGGCGTTATTTTTATCGAACAGTCGCCTGCTCCGCTTGTGTTTTTGACCGCTGCCGATACCGATATTCAATCCCTGGCAAAGGCGATCGCCCAAATGCCCGCTGGTTTTCCGGCGCTGCGCGTGGCTAATTTGCTGCAACTGCAACAGCAGCTCACCATCGACACCTACGCCGAAGACGTATTGGAACACGCCCAGGTCATTGTGCTGCGGCTCTTAGGCGGTCGCGCCTACTGGTCGTATGGGCTAGAGGTGGTCAAGCAAACCGTCGAACAAACGGGTGCCACGCTGTTTGTGTTGCCCGGTGACGATCGCCCTGATCCAGAACTGCTCAGCCATTCCACCGCTACACTAGCGGACGTGAACTGTCTCTGGCGCTATTTGAATGAAGGTGGCATCGCCAACACCGTCCATGCCCTTCAGTTTCTGGCACATACCTGCTTTGAACAACCGCTGATCCCTCCACTCCCCGCAGTAGCGCCTCGTGTGGGCTACTACAACTGGCGCGCTAGTCTGCACCTGGATGAGAACGAGTCAGACAGTCTAGGTGGGAATCGATTGAGCGCACCCCATAACAATGCTCCACAATCGGCATTTCAGTTACCCTCAGCGCAGTTAACGTCAGCATCGGCAAAAGTCGGCATTTTGTTTTACCGAGCGCATTATCTGGCGGGCAACACTGACCCGATTGATGCCCTCTGTCAGGCCTTGAGCGATCGCCAGCTAGAGCCAGTCCCTGTGTTTGTGTCATCGTTACGCGACCCAGCAGTGCAAGATGATTTGCTGGAGCTTCTGCATCCTAAGGACGCGGAGCCAATCCAGGTGCTGTTGAATGCGACCAGCTTTTCTCTAGCGCGGCTGGAATCGGAGTCGTTGAATTTAGAACTCTGGGAAACGCTGAACGTTCCGGTAATTCAGGTAATTTTGAGCGGCGGCACGCGGGAACAGTGGCAGGCTGAGTCGCGGGGTCTGTCGCCGCGAGATGTGGCGATGAATGTAGCCCTACCAGAGGTAGATGGGCGCATTATTAGCCGCGCCGTGTCGTTTAAGGCCGTGCAGACCTACAATCCAACGCTAGAAACGGATGTGGTGGGGTACGAAGCGGTGGGCGATCGCATTCACTTCGTTGCAGACTTGGCGGCGCATTGGGTGCGGCTACGGCAAACGGCGGTGGGCGATCGCCGTGTGGCTCTGATTTTGGCCAACTACCCCAACCGCGACGGACGCTTAGCCAACGGCGTTGGGCTAGACACCCCGGCGAGCTGCGTCGCCATCCTTCACGCCATGCAGCAAGCGGGCTATACCCTCGGCGATATCCCTGCCACGGGCGACGAGCTGATTCAGCGCCTCACCGCTGGCACTACCAACGATCCCGAAGGGCAAGAAACCCGAACGATTCACCAATCGCTTTCCGTCGCCGACTATCAGCAGCAGTTTGACACGTTACCTACGGCGGTGCAGCAGGGTATGGGCGATCGCTGGGGTCACGTGCTCCCAGGGGCATTTGACCCAGCCTCAGACTCTTCAGACTTGGATCAATCCCCGGCCTTTGCCATCGCTGGCATTCAACTAGGCAACGTGTTCGTCGGCATTCAGCCCGCTCGCGGCTACGACCTTGACCCCTCGTTCAACTACCACGCGCCCGACTTAGAACCGCCCCACGCCTACCTCGCCTTTTATCACTGGGTACGGCAGCAGTTTGGCGCACAGGCGATCGTCCATGTCGGCAAGCACGGCAACCTGGAATGGCTTCCCGGCAAAAGTGTGGCGCTTTCCGACACCTGCTATCCCGAAGCGATGCTGGGTGCCATGCCCCACCTCTATCCCTTTATCGTCAACGATCCGGGGGAAGGCTCCCAGGCCAAACGGCGCGCTCAAGCCGTGATCATCGACCACCTTACGCCCCCCATGACCCGCGCTGAGCTGTATGGCGCACTTGACCATTTGGAAGGGTTAATTGACGAATACTACGAAGCGCAAAGCCTTGATCCCAGCCGCATGTCGATCATTCGCGATCGCATTCAAGCCTTGATTGTGCAAGAGAACCTGCATCTAGATTTGGCGAATCGAGGGCTTGCACGTCAGGGCTTAGAGGTTAAAGGTCAAGACGATAGCGCCGTTTCTCTACTGCCCGATATCACCGAACTGATTGACCGCGCTGACGGCTACCTCTGCGAACTCAAAGAATCGCAAATTCGCGATGGGCTGCACATTTTTGGCCAGTGCCCCGATGGGCGGCAGTTGCGCGATCTGATCGTGGCGATCGCCCGCCATCCCGCTCCTGGACGGGTAGGACTGACACGGGCGATCGCCCAATCTTGGGGACTCGATTTTGACCCCCTCACCGCAGAACCCACAGAGCTGCTTACCCCAGATCAGCTTACTCACATCGCTCACGCCACGGCCAACCAGCCCAACCAGCCCAACCAGCCCACCCTGACCACCCCCCTCCGCAACGCCGGAGACCTAAGCGCCCTGCTAGAAAAAACCGCCGCCGCCCTCGTAGACCAACTTATTAGTCCTGCCGACTCTCTCCGGCATAACCCAACCGACCCGACCGATAGCTCTGCCTCTTCTCCTGAAGTTGCTTGGATACGCGATCGCCTTCTGCCCAACCTATTGGCAACGCCGCAGGAACTTACCAACCTGCTGCGGGGTTTAGGGGGCGGCTACGTGCCGAGTGGCGCATCGGGGGCACCGACGCGGGGACGACCAGAGGTATTGCCTACAGGGCGGAACTTTTACTCAGTCGATATTCGCGCCATCCCCACCGAAAGCGCCTGGGATGTCGGGCGCAACGCCGCAGAGGCGCTGGTTGAGCGCTACACCCAGGAAAACGGCGAGTATCCTAAAACGCTGGGACTCTCGATGTGGGGCACCTCTACTATGCGAACTGGAGGCGATGACTTGGCAGAGGCACTGGCACTCCTGGGTGTGCGACCCGTGTGGGATGGAGCCTCACGCCGAGTCGTGGATTTTGAGGTGCTGCCGCTATCGTTGTTGGGGCGACCCCGCGTGGATGTGACACTACGGATTTCAGGCTTTTTCCGCGATGCGTTCCCCAATTTAATTGACCTGTTTCACCAGGCAGTAACCGCTGTTTCGCAGCTCACGGAAGCAGCGGAGCAAAATCCCCTGGCTGCCCAAGCACAGCACGATGCCCAAACCTGGGAAGCGGCTGGAGTGTCGGCAGAGGAAGCTGGGGAGCGATCGCGCTACCGCATTTTTGGCTCCAAACCGGGGGCATACGGAGCGGGACTTCAAGGCTTAATCGAATCCCAAAACTGGACAGATGACGCTGACCTAGCTCGTGCTTACATTAACTGGAGCAGCTACGCCTACACAGGGCAGGGGGAGGGCTGCACCGCCCCCGATGCGTTTTCCCAACGGCTGAGCAATTTGCAAATCGTCTTGCAAAATCAGGATAACCGCGAACACGACCTGCTAGATTCGGACGACTACTACCAGTTTCAGGGTGGTATGACCGCCGCCGTGCGTACCCTCACCGGGCAAAATCCTGCCGTTTACTTCGGTGACCACTCCCTACCCCAAAATCCTAAAATTCGCAGCCTGCCCGAAGAAATTGCTCGCGTCTACCGTTCTCGCGTCGTCAACCCTAAGTGGATTGAGGGAGCCATGCGTCACGGCTACAAAGGAGCGTTTGAGATGGCAGCAACGGTAGACTTTCTGTTCGCCTACGATGCCACAGCGCACTGTGTGGAAGACCACATGTATCAAGGTGTTGCCCAAGCCTACCTGTTTGACTCTGACGTGCAAGCGTTTATTCAACAAAAAAATCCCTGGGCGCTGCGCGATATGGCAGAACGGCTGCTAGAGGCAAACCAACGAGGACTCTGGCAAGACGCGGCAGAGGGGACGCTGGATCAATTAAGGGCGATCGCCAACCAAGCCGAAGGAGAAATCGAGTCTAAATCTAAACCCTAAACCGTCTGGGTAGTGGTATCGATATAAGGATTTTTTTGATGGGCGGGCTTCGTCCGCCCATCAAAAAATCCTTACCAATTTAGGACTACCAACCGTCTGAACCCGAAACCTACTGGGTTCGCTGGGCGATCGCCCGCTGCATCGCCCATACCCCAGCCAAACTCAGCGCGCCGCTAAACAGCCCAAAGCCAGCCTGCGGTTGCCCCGTCAAGCTACAGGCCACTCCAAGCACAACCATCCCTAGCGTTAGTCCCTTAACTGCCGCCAGCATTCGCTGCACGGTCGCCGTAGCATCCGTTAATTTCTGGAGCGCCTTACCATCCTCCACCAGCGGCAGAGATGACTCGACTAAATGCTGAAGTGACTGATATGTCACCAAATCGAGCTGGTAGTACGTTCCCAACTGCGGATCACGTAATTCGGCAACCGAATGTAGCCCAAATTTTTTGGCATGGGCGATCGCCTGCCGAATTTGTCCCTTGGTCGCCATTGGGCGCAGCGCTTCAAACACCGACTCGCGGTACACCCCCGACTTAGCCATTTCTAAGACTTGCTGGGTCAGCTCCGCTACCGACAGCCGACGGGCGATCGCACTCATACGCTGCTCAGTCCGTGACGTTTTCATAGTAATTATGTACTATAAAACTCCAGATCAAACAGGTTTCTGTAAAGAGTCGGCTAATCCAACTCTCCACAGAAGCCTGTTTGTTTTAGGACTTACGCATCTCACACGCAATATCATTCAACTGCGTAAGTCCTATGTTTTTTATTCATCCTTCATCTTGCCGACGTACTCCTCAATCGCTCTTGTAGCCAGCTCTGACATCGGAATTCCCTTATCGGTGGCGATCGCCTTTAGCTGGGCGTATACCTCATCACGCACGCCAATGCGACGGCGAATTCTGCCACTCGCCGTGGCAATTCCAGAGCTATACTCCGCAGAAAACCGACGCAGCTCCTCAAAGCCAGTCCGGTGGCAGAAGTCACCAAAGCTCTCGTGGCGCTTGCGTTTTTTCTTGAACATAACGAACAGCGGCTCCAGCGTCACCTCCAGGTCATGGATGCTCATTTTTTCCATGTAAACCTGTGCCAGTCGCGTCTGGTTCGGGTCTGCCCCCAGCCATAGTTGATAGGCCTCAAACGATTGCCCCACAAAGCCTAGCTCGGCCAGGTAGGGACGGGCACAGCCATTGGGGCAACCCGTCATCCGAATCACAATCTGCTCGTCTTTGAGTCCAACCTGGTCGAGCAAATTGCGGATGCGTTGGAGCACACTCGGCAGCACCCGCTCAGATTCGGTAATGGCCAGTCCGCAGGTGGGCATGGCTGGACAGGCCATTGAGTAGCGCACCAGCGTATCGATATCCGTTTCTGACTTGATGCCACAGCGGGTCAGAATGGCCTGAATTGCTGGCTGATGCGCTGGGTCGATGTCGTATAGCAGTAAATTGTGGTGCGGCGTAATTCGCATGGGCAGGGCAAACTTTTGCTCGATTTCGCGCAGCGCCGTTTTGAGCTGAAAGACTCCGTCGTCTTTAACTCGACCGTTTTCAACCGAGATGCCCAAGAACAGGTTGCCGTCGCCCTGCTCGTTCCAGCCCAAAAAGTCCAGGTACTTAAAGGCCGGGAGGGGCTGAAGTGGCTGAATGGGCTTGCCAAAGTATCCTTCGACGGTAGTGCGAAACTTTTCGACTCCCCAATCGTTGATCAGGTACTTCATGCGGGCATGGCGGCGATCGCCGCGATCGCCATAATCTCGCTGGGTCGCGACGATCGCCTTAATCAGGTCGTACACATCTGCTTTGTCAACGTAGCCAATGGGGTCAGCCGCTCGCGCAAACGTTTCTTCTTTGTTGTGCGTCCGGCCTAATCCACCGCCAGCATAGAGGTTAAAACCTTGCAGCTCCCCCTTTTTGTTGGTCAACACCACCAAACTGACATCCTGGGAAAACAGATCAACCGAGTTATCGCCCGGTACGGTGACAGCACACTTAAACTTACGGGGCATATACTGCGCCCCGTAAATTGGTTCCTCTCCATCGTGAAAGATGGTACGGTTGCCATTGCGCTGTCGCGCCGCGACGATTTCGGGATGCTCCTCTGCCGAAACTGCCTTTTCTCCATCCAGCCAAATTTCGTAATAGGCTCCCGTCTGTGGCGTCAACAAATCGGCAATATTGTTGGCATACTCCCAGGCTAAAGCATACTCAGGACGGTTTTTGTAGGGAGCGGGAGGTGCCATCACGTTGCGGTTCAGGTCGCCGCAGGCTCCTAACGTCGATCCCATGTTGCGGGCGATCGCCGCAATCACAGTCTTTAAGTTTTTCTTGAGCACGCCATGAAGCTGAAATCCCTGGCGGGTAGTGGCGCGCATGGTGCCATTGCCATACTCATCGGCGAGCTGATCCAGCATCAAATACAGCTCCGGTGGGATAAACCCGCCCGGATTTCGGGTTCGCAGCATAAACTGGTAGTCTTTTTCTTGCCCTTTTACCCGGTTGTCACGGTTATCCTGCTGGTAGGAACCGTGAAACTTGAGGATTTGAATGGCATCCTCACTGAAGTGGGTAGTGTCTTGCAGAAGCTCGGTGGCGACTGGCTCCCGCAGACCATGACTCCGTTCTTTGATTCCTTCTACTTTAGAAACTTTGGGTGTGGGAGGGATAGAGGTAGGCAACATGGCGGATTGAGAATGAAGTAGAACGGATTGGCTGGCATTTTCCCGGTATTCCGATAGGAAATAAGGAATATGAGTATTTCAAATTCTATCATCTCATTTCCTAGAGCTGGCTGCCTGAGACGTTAGGAAAAGTTTCGGATTGAATGGGGCAATTATAGCGGTAGCCATGATCAATAGGACGCCTCCCTGTCATTCCCGCGCAGGCGGGAATCCATCTGCTCGATAGGTGCGGGGGTGGATTCCCGCCTGCGCGGGAATGACGCTGGCATGTCCTAAGCTTTATGACTATGGCT
>JBBQFG010000077.1:0-19966 GCA_038321765.1 Elainellales cyanobacterium | reverse complement strand
GCGAATATTCTGTAGGGGCGAAGCATTTGCATCAATATTCTGGCAACGCAGCGTCAATTCGAGTGCAAATGCTTCGCCCCTACTGCCCAAAAATCGCCCTAAATCTCAATTCTAATTAGATGTCAAATGGGTTCTATAAATGCCAAATTTAGGCTTGCAATTTGTCTAGTAAACCTAGAATTTCTTGTAGAGAGGTGGCAAAGCTGCCTCTCTACAAGAAATTCTGGCAGCTAAAAGGAAGTCGATTAGTTATTGGCTAGCCGCGCCTCAATTGTGGCTGAATCGAGGTCATGGCCGATGAAAACTAGTCGCGTTTGGCGGAGTTCTTCCGGTTGCCAGGGGCGATCGTAAAAGTGGTCAAACCGTTCGCCTACGCCTTGTAAAACCATTCGCATGGATTTATTTGGTACGGCGACAAACCCCTTAATTCGGTAGATTTCTTGCTCTTGCACAAGCGCTTTGAGCTGGCGTTGCAAAGCGTCGGGATCAAAGCTGCGATCGAGTACGACGTGCGTGGAATTGATCTCGTCGTCGTGCTCATGCTCTTCTTCATCGTCGTGGTGGCTGGGACGACTCTCCAGGTCATCTTCTACGGCTGCGTTGAAGCCGAGCAGAATATTGGCATCTAACCGACCGCGATCGCTCCTGACAATTTTGACAGATCGGGGCAATTCTTCTTGTACCAGTGCCAGCACCCGCTTTAGCGCTTCATCGTCTACCAGGTCAGTTTTATTCAGCGCTACCAGGTCGGCACAGGCTAGCTGATCCCCAAATAGTTCCTCTAGTGGCGTTTCATGGTCTAAGCTGGGATCAGCCTGCCGCTGGGCTTCTACGGCTGCTGGGTTCGCTGCAAGGGTGCCATTCGCCACCGCGTCGCAGTCCACTACCGTAATCACGCCATCGACCGTCGCGGCATTGCGAATTTCTGGCCAGCGAAAGGCTTTTACCAGAGGCTTTGGCAGCGCCAAGCCAGACGTTTCGATCAAAATGCAGTCTAGACTATCTCGCCGCTTCAGCAGCTCTAGCATGGTGGGCAAAAACTCTTCTTGCACGGTGCAGCAGAGGCAGCCGTTAGTGAGTTCGACAATGTTAGACGGGAGCGCTGCTGGGGCGTTGGGCAGCGTAGTTGTTGGTGCTAAACCAGACACTGCCCCGTCCGACGATTCGTCGTCTTCTGGGCAAACCTGGCACGAGCGTAACAGGTCTCCATCGATTCCCAATTCGCCAAATTCATTGACCAGCACTGCGATCCGTCGCCCCTGGTTATTTTGCAACAGGTGACGAATCAGCGTTGTTTTGCCGCTGCCCAGAAATCCGGTGATGATAGTAACGGGAATTTTTGCTGCCATAAATTGCGATACGCCTGCGTCACGAAACGGGTTTGATCATGTCTCATACCGAATTTAAACTGGTGTTGTGGCGGATGGTTTCGAGAAGCCTTACTCGGTGGGGTTGCTCGAAACCATCCGCCAGTTTTAAATTGGTATCACTATTGTCGCAGATGGGTTGATTTGGTGCAGTATCAGGTTGAATTTCGACGGTATCAGCGACAGTTTCGCCAACCTCTGGTGACAGCGCATGGCGCGTGGCGCGATCGCCACGGCATTATTTTGCGGATAACCGACGCAGCAGGACGGGTGGGGTATGGCGAAATCGCACCACTGGAGTGGTTTGGGACTGAAACGCTAGATCAGGCGTGGGAATTTTGTCAGGGGTTATCCGGTAAGCTGAAATCCGATGAGTCAGAATCTTGTGAGCTAGAATCCGGCGAACCTAACGCAGCGGCAATGTTTACTATCTCCCCCACCTTACCTGCCTGTCAGTTCGGATTTGAGGCGGCGGTTTTGTCCTCTCAACTAGGTTCGTGCTCCCAATTACACGAGAGCGATCGCCACCTGGTTACCTCCCTGCCCCATAGCGCGCTCTTACCCACGGGAGAAGCAGCACTACAAGCATGGCAATCCTTGTGGGAACAGGGCGCACGAACATTTAAGTGGAAAATTGGGGTGGCTCCTATCCAATCAGAACTTAGGAGGTTAACGCACTTGCTGCAACAGCTTCCCAACGGCGTTCAACTACGGTTAGATGCCAATGGTGGACTAATGTGGAACACCGCCTGTGAGTGGCTAGAGGTCTGTGCCGATTATCCCCAAATCGAATTTCTGGAGCAGCCGCTGCCAGTGGGTGCTCTGGATGAGATGCTGGAATTGAGCGATCGCTACCCTACGCCTCTGGCACTCGACGAATCCGTCGCCACGTTGCCTCAATTGGAACAGTGTTACCAGCGGGGCTGGCGGGGAATTTTTGTAGTGAAAGCCGCGATCGCCGGATCACCCGCTCTCTTACGCCAATTTTGCCAACAGCCCCAAGTAGACGTGGTATGGTCATCGGTGTTTGAAACGGCGATCGCCCGTTGCTACATCGAAGGCTGTCTGATTCCTAGCCTAATTCCTCTAATGTCTCAGCAGCGCCCTCTTGGCTTTGGTACACGCCACTGGTTTACCGACAACACTCTCGACCAGCCAGATCCCGAACAGCTATGGCAGACCCTCTAACCCTTCTGCGGCAGCGCCTCAATGAGCGGTGGCTCATCGGTGTAGATAACCACGAATTTTCTCAGTTAGTGCAGCAGCGACTGCAAATTCTCACCAGCCGTCCTCACTCCGACAGCCCTGCCACGGTCTTGCTGTTAGAATCCAACCCGACCTATTTTCTGGCTGGATTTTTTGCTGCATGTGCCGCTCGTTGCTCCGTCTTCCTCGGCAACCCCCACTGGACATCTGTAGAGCATCAGCAAGTTCTTGCCCTAGCCAAGCCCAACCTAATTTGGAGCAATGGCACTACGGAGTGGACATCTAGGGAAATAAACTGTCCGCAGGCAGCTCAGGCAGATTTTCCTCGCGTCCTCATTCCTACAGGTGGCTCCTCTGGTCGAGTGCGCTTTGCCATTCACACGTGGGAAACTCTAACGGCTGCTGTGGAAGGGTTCAGCACCTATTTCCCTCAAAATCCGGTAAATTCTTGCTGCGTACTGCCGCTCTACCACGTTAGTGGGTTAATGCAAGGTTTACGTAGCTTTATTTCGGGCGGTACGTTAGCAGTGTTTCCCTTTAAATCGTTAGAAACAGGCACACCACCGCCCAGTGATCTAGCAGAATTTGATCCAGCCATTTTTTTTCTGTCGCTTGTGCCAACTCAACTCCAGCGATCGCTGCAATGGCCACAACAACGAGAATGGCTCGCTCAGTTTCACACCGTCTTCTTGGGTGGTGCCCCTGCGTGGGACGATTTGCTGACCCAATCACGACAGAGCCGCATTCGACTGGCTCCCACCTATGGCATGACTGAAACAGCCGCCCAAATTGCTACCCTCAGACCCGACGATTTTTTGCAAGGACAGAGCGGCTGTGGTCAGGTGCTGCCCCATGCCCAGATTTTGATTTGTGATGAGGAGGGTCAAGTCAGTTTTAACCAAGTCGGGCGGGTAGTAATCCGCTCTAAATCGCTGGCGTTGGGATATGTGGGCGATCGCCCCTTCTCAACCGATCGCTTTGAATCAGACGACGTGGGTTACTTAGATGAGTCAGGCGGACTGCATCTGGTGGGACGTAGCAGCGACAAAATTATCACAGGCGGCGAAAATGTATTTGCCTCAGAGGTAGAGGCCGCCATTCGGACGACGGGACTAGTGAAGGATGTGTGCGTTGTAGGTGTGGGCGATCGCCACTGGGGCGAAATTGTCACGGCTTTTTATGTGCCTAGCCACAACACCACCGAACTTAACCAGTTGAGCAGGGCTTTGCAACCGATTTTGAGCAAATTCAAACAGCCCAAACGCTGGATTGCTGTAACTCAGATTCCCCGCAATGCCCAAGGCAAAATCAACCGCCAACAGCTCCAATCTTGCTTGCCCGACTCCTAGGCATCTGGTGCGATCGTTTCTCGGCCTAGCCAGGACTATTACAGCACTTTTCAAGTGCATGAGGTACAGGCTTTTGATGAAAAGTCTGGTTTTATCCAAGCGCAAAGCGCTGTATGTTGAGCGATCTAGCGTTAAGAGGTCTAGTCTGGCGCAGTCATACGGTTGGCAGCATCTGTCAAAATCTCACGTGCCCAGCCGTCTACACTTTTGCCCGCCTGAGACGCAGCTTTGAGAATGGCAGGTGTTGTGGGTAGATCTAAGTGACCCGGAACAGGTTGTTCAGGCTCTTGCCCAACCGCTTGGCAAAATGTTAAATATACGTCGATGGATTTCTGAAACTCGTGTTCGATTTCCTCCACCGTTTTGCCCTCAAAGGTGACGACACCTTGAATGTCGCGCACACGACCGTGCAAAATCTTAGCCTGAACGTCTACCTCAATCTCAGCCGTGTAGTTTTTGTAAGTCAACATAGCATCAGACAAACTCAGTACCGTCAAAATCACAAGAGTTGCTCAGTTAGCGCCTTGGGTATCTGGTGACTATAGCCTAGCTAATATGAGGCTAGCTTACCCGTTTAAGGTCAACCACCCCTCAGTACCGTTGGATTCAGCAGCTTTTTTAAGCATCCACCAATAGACCTCGCGGGTAAATTTTCTATGCCTTCGTCAACAAATAATTTATGCAGGCGACCTACTGATTTAGAGACAGCAGGTTGAATAAGCAGAAATTACAAAAGTGCTTAGTCGAAGGGATCGCTAAATCCAACTGCCTTTTACGATTAACTCTTTTATTTATCCTCCATGAATTTAATTCAGTCCGGATAAACATAAGCCAAATTGAGCGACCTGATTTATCAAGATCTGAATAAGTTAGTTCGTACAGCTTAGATGCACATAAAATCCAAAGGCTGATGTTCCTGCTAGGTAAGGAGGAACATCAGCCTTTGGATTTTCATAAAAATCGCTGCTTTTATAGCTGTTGTCGTCAAGATGAGGGCGAGGGTCGGTTGAGAACTTGCTTCAGAGTGATATGTGAGCCTCCATACCTTGGCGATCGCAATCAGGCAGGCTTCCCACTCTCTAATCTTTAGTTCATCTAAAGTTAAGTCCGGTTTTCACAATGCCTCTTTAATATAAAAGGTGGCTACCTCAGATGTGCAATTCTGAGTGTCATTATTTAGCCCTCTAGGTTTTAGCCCTCTAGGTCTTTAAATCATAAGGAATCATAAGGAGGGAATATGTCTGATCTAGATCCCACAATGGGTTTAAGCCACAAGCTGGCGCTCGATCGAGATTGCATGACCTTGTCGCGTCATGTATTGCAGCAATTTCAGGAGTTCTCACATGACGCGCAAGACTTGAGTGCCCTGATGAACCGCATTGCCCTTGCCGCTAAGCTCATTGCTCGTCGCCTCACGGGAGCAGGATTGATGGATGATGCCTTAGGGTTTACTGGGCAAACCAATGTGCAAGGCGAGTCTGTCAAAAAGATGGACGTGTATGCCAATCAGGTTTTTATTTCTGTTTTTGAGCAGAGCGGCTTGGTCTGTCGTCTTGCCTCAGAAGAAATGGAAAAGCCTTACTATATTCCAGAAAACTGTCCAGTTGGTCGTTACACCTTGCTCTACGATCCAATTGACGGTTCTTCTAATCTGGATGTTAATCTCAACGTCGGGTCTATCTTCGCTATTCGTCGCCAAGAGGGAGAAGATCTAGACAGCACGGCGCAAGATCTGCTGCAAACTGGGCGTGACCAAATTGCAGCCGGGTATGTGCTTTATGGTTCAAGTACCATGCTGGTTTACTCAATTGGTAAGGGTGTCCATGCCTTTACCCTTGACCCTAGCTTGGGAGAGTTCATTCTCTCTAGCGAAAATATTCAAATTCCAGCTCATGGCTCAGTTTACAGTGCTAACGAGGGCAACTTTTGGCAATGGGATGAATCGATCCGCGACTATATTCGCTATGTCCATCGGCATGAGGGCTATACGGCGCGCTACAGTGGGGCGCTGGTGGGAGACTTTCACCGGATTTTGTTTCAAGGTGGTGTCTTTCTCTACCCCGGCACTGTGAAAAAACCTGAGGGTAAGCTGCGTCTGCTTTACGAATCTGCTCCATTAGCATTTTTGATAGAGCAAGCAGGTGGCCGTGCTAGTTCTGGTGTGCAAGACATTTTGGATGTGATCCCCAATCAAATTCATGCCCGCACCCCGCTGATTATTGGTAGTAAAGACGATGTAGCGATGGTGCAATCATTCATTCAAGACCACCTACGCGAGCAAGAGGAGCGATCGCCCCTCATCCCTACGTCCTGATTTCGCTCCCTGTTCGTCTTACGCCTACTTAGCTCGTTTCTCGGAACAAGTACAGTAAAGCCAAATAGTCTTCAAGGCCAAATAGTCTTCAAAGCCAAATAATCTTCATCCCTTACCCCCACTCGCTGATCCCAATTCCCCATTCATCCTTCATTCCCCATCCTTCCCCATGGTCACTCTCCTCGAAAACCCCCTCCGTGTTGGCTTACAACAAGATCGCGTTCCTGAACCACAGATTCTTGTCATCTTTGGTGCGACTGGCGACTTGACCCAGCGCAAGCTGCTGCCTGCAATTTATCAAATGAAACTAGAGCGACGACTTCCACCCGAAATTACTATCGTCGGCGTTGCCCGACGGGAGTGGAGCGACGACTACTTTCGTGAACAAATGCGAATTGGGATCGAAGAATATGGGGGTGGACTGGGTAAAGAGGAAATTTGGCAAGATTTTGCTAGGGGTTTGTTTTACTGCGCTGCTGATATTGATGATCCCGCTGGATATCAGAAACTTAAAGACCTCTTGGAAGAGTTGGACAAGATCCGTGCTACTCGCGGCAACCGAGTATTTTACTTGGCTGTCGCCCCTCGCTTTTTCTCAGAGGCGATTCAACAGTTGGGCACCGCAGATATGCTGACTGATCCAACTAAGCAGCGCCTCGTCATCGAAAAGCCCTTCGGCAAAGATCTAGCCTCTGCCCAAGTCCTCAATAAAGTTGTCCAGCACGTTTGCAACGAAAGTCAGGTTTACCGCATTGATCACTATTTGGGAAAAGAAACCGTTCAGAACTTGATGGTGTTTCGCTTTGCCAACGCCATCTTTGAGCCGTTGTGGAATCGCCAATTTGTCGATCACATCCAAATTACCGTGGCTGAAACGGTGGGGTTAGAGGGGCGAGCTGGATATTACGAAACGGCAGGTGCCCTGCGCGATATGGTGCAAAATCACCTGATGCAATTGTTTTGCTTGACGGCCATGGAAGCGCCCAACTCACTGAATGCCGATAGCATTCGGAATGAGAAGGTAAAGGTGCTGCAAGCGACCCATCTGGCAGATATGAATCAGATTGATGCTGCCGCCATCCGGGGTCAATACACAGCAGGCTGGCGAAACAATAAAATGGTACCTGCATACCGCGAAGAAGAGGGAGCCAGCGATGCCTCGACCACGCCTACCTATGCAGCAATTAAGCTCTATGTTGATAATTGGCGCTGGAAAGGGGTGCCGATTTATTTACGAACCGGCAAGCGGATGCCCAAGAAGGTGTCGGAAATTTCCATCCAGTTCAAAGAAGTCCCGTTTTTGATGTTCCAGTCGGCATCGCGGCAAGCCAACCCAAACGTTCTCGCTATGCGGATTCAGCCCGATGAGGGAATCTCGATGCGGTTTGAGGTAAAAACCCCAGGAACCTCGTTACGGACGCGATCGGTAGACATGGATTTCCGTTATGACACTGCATTTGGTCAAGCCAATACAGATGCCTACAGCCGATTGCTGGTTGACTGTATGTTGGGTGATCAAACTCTGTTTACACGGGGTGACGAAGTAGAAGCATCTTGGCGCATTTTGACCCCGTTGCTGAATGTCTGGGATGCCCCAGCACCACCAGAAGTTATTCCTCTGTATGAAGCAGGTACCTGGGGACCGATTGAAGCAGAACTGTTACTCAATCGAGATGGACGCCGCTGGAGACGGCTATAGAAAGGATGAAGGGTAAGGGATGAAGGACGAATCTGACTCACATTCTTCATCTCTCATTCTTCGTCCTGGGCTGCCCGTAGTTTGCTGCCTGAAAGGAGTCCGGCACTGTTGATCTTGCCTGCGGCGTTTGCGTACATCCCAATCCCTTATTCGTCCTTCATCCTTCACCCCTCATCCCTCATCTCATGACAACAACACCCCTGGTTACTTTGCAAAAGCCTAAAGATATTTCCGTTGCGGAAATTGAAGCCGAGTTAAGCCAGATTTGGCATAGCCAGAGTGGCGATCGCCTTTCCCCAACGGCTACTAGAGCGTCAACCTTTAGCATCGTGGTCTATGCACCAGAAGAGTTTCAGCAACTGCTGGCGGCTTTGGGCTTTTATACCGAAGAGATCGATGGGTTTCATGGCCCAGATACTAAAGCAGCGGTTCTGGCTGCTCAGAAGGCTTATGACTTGCGGATGACAGGTCAGGTCGATCCGGCGACGCTGGCTCGGCTACGTGAAGAGGTCGCTAAGCTGCCTGCCGATAAACTGAAGTTCATAAATTTGGATGAGCGGGGAACTACGATTAGTGATGCGATCGCCCTTCAGAACCCCTGCCGGGTCATCACGCTAGCCCCCAACCTGGGTGAAGAAGAAGGAATAACAGCTCAGGTATCCGCGTACTGCCCCGTGCAAAAGAGCGGCAGCGCTAGCTCTATTTGTGGTGAATACATCACTTTAAAAGGCACCAAAACGTCACTGAATCGGGTAGGCGAAATGGTGTCTGCTTTGATGATTCCAGGTTTGCCAAAATTTGTTTGGTGGAAAGCGACTCCCAACCCAGAACATGAGCTATTTCGCAAACTGGCGGCAAGCTGCAACTGCCTAATTCTCGATTCTTCTTATTTCAGTGATCCCGAAGCTGAATTCCTCAAAATGCAGGCGCTGATCGAGTCTGATACCTACGTAGCAGATCTGAATTGGCATCGACTTTCGGTTTGGCAAGAGCTTGCTGCCTCCGCCTTTGATGCACCCGAACGGAGGCTAGCGTTGAGTGAAGTCGATCTGATCACCATCGATTACGAGAAGGGAAATCCCGCTCAAGCGTATATGTTCTTGGGCTGGTTTGCTAGCCGTCTAGGATGGGAGCCTGTTTCGTTTACTGAAATGCATGACGATTACGACATCACTACTATTACGTTCACGAATGCAAGTGGTCGAAAAATCGAAGCAGAGCTGGCTGGGGTACCCATTGCTGATGCTGGAGAAATTATTGGTGACTTGATTGGGTTACGTCTTGCATCTACCAACCCAAACGCCAACTGTTTCACCATTCTGTGCTCAGAAACAACGGGCTGTATGCGAATGGAGTCGGGTGGCAGCGCTCAAACATCACGGACGGAGCAAGTAACGGCGGTAAATGATCAAAAAGCAGAATTCTTGCTAACTCAGCAGTTGCAACGCTGGGGTCGTGATGTGCTGTACGAAGAAAGCTTGGCGGCAACCGCAAAAATTCTCCACCTGCGGGGTCGATAGAACTAGCCCATCGTGGTTCGAGACATGCCCTTCTCATTCGGATTAGAACCTATTTGATTGAGGGTGAGGCGTTTGTTGCGCGATCCACTTGCTTTGAGATGGCAGGCGGTAGGGGGTGTTCTAGAAGTGTGCCATGTTAGGGATAGTCCAGCGTCCTTAAGGAGAACAACGATGGGTCAATCAACCTCTACTCTTGCCGATCAACGTATTTTAGTAACGGGCGGTGCTGGTTTTTTGGGTCAGCAAGTCGTTCATCAGCTTCGACAAGCAGGTGCTAGCGGCGACAAAATTACGGTTGTGCGATCGCGCGACTATGACCTGCGCCAGCTCGAAAGTTGCCAGCGTGTGGTCGAGCAACAAAACATCGTCATTCACTTAGCCGCCCATGTGGGGGGTATTGGTCTCAACCGCGAAAAGCCCGCTGAACTGTTTTACGACAATTTGATGATGGGTACACAGCTCATCCACAGCGCCTATGAAGCGGGCGTGCAGAAGTTTGTGTGTGTAGGAACAATCTGCGCTTACCCCAAGTTCACCCCGGTTCCCTTTAAAGAATCGGATCTTTGGGAGGGCTACCCCGAAGAAACCAATGCTCCCTATGGTATTGCCAAAAAAGCGTTATTGGTGCAGCTGCAAGCCTATCGTCAACAGTATGGCTTTAACGGAATTTACCTGCTGCCTGTCAACCTCTATGGCCCAAGCGATAATTTTGATCCACAAAGCTCCCATGTTATTCCAGCGTTAATTCGTAAGGTACATGAAGCCCAGCAGCGCGGCGATGTAGCGATTCCAGTGTGGGGCGACGGCTCGCCAACTCGCGAGTTTTTGTATTCGACCGATGCTGCACGAGGCATTGTCATGGGAACACAGTTCTACGATGGGTCAGACCCAGTCAACTTGGGTACGGGCTATGAGATTTCTATCAAAGATTTGATTGAGCTAATCTGTGAGCTGATGGGCTACACGGGGGAATTGGTATGGGAGACTGATAAACCTAATGGGCAACCCCGTCGCTGTCTAGATACGCAGCGGGCAAAAGAGCAGTTTGGCTTTGTGGCAGAAATGGATTTTCGGCAAGGGCTAAAAAACACGATTGAATGGTACCGCCAGCATTCCGCCTAAAATAATTTGTCTAAATCCGTGGAGATTACAGGCTAGTCTAGGCGAGGATTATTTACCACATCGACTAGCCCTAGCTTCGCTGGCTACGGCTATAAAGCTTAAAACTCTTAAACTTAAAAGTCCTTGAAACCAACGGTTTCAAGGACTTTTATAGCCATAGGCGGATTGGTTAGGACGGGGTGCAGGGGTGTAACCCCTGGCTGGGGGCAAAGCCCCCACACCCCCTTTGATCCCAGTGTCCTAACCTTTGTGGCGACAGCTATAATTGACGCGCCCTGGAGGACTTGAACCCCCGACATCAGGTTTTGGAGACCTGCGTTCTACCAACTGAACTAAGAGCGCAAAGCCGAGCAGCGTAACCAACTGGATATCAGTCAGTTTATCAGATTGCTGCTCGCTTCTTGAAGTCTAGCGCACAATAAAATCCTACGTTTGTAAAAACGCAACATTTCTGGGTTTAGAGCGCTCGGTCGAACCGTTGCTTCAGGCGGGTTGCCTTACCCACGCGATCGCGTAGATAGTAAAGCTTGGCTCGACGAGCTTTACCACGGCGCAGAATCTGAATGCTAGCAACGCGAGGCGAATGCAGCAAGAACACGCGCTCTACGCCGACACCCTGAAAAATACGCCGCACCGTAATGGTCTCATTAATTCCACCATTACGCATAGCAATCACGGTACCTTCGTAAGGTTGCACCCGCTCTTTGCCACCTTCTTGAATCACTACGCCAACTTTTACGGTGTCACCAACGTAAATTACGGGCAAATTTTCCTTTATCTGCTCCGCTTCAATTGAGCGGATAATTTCCTGGGCGTTCATAACTACCTGAAAAAAACTCACAGTCCTCTATATTAAACTGCCAGTTAGGTATAAGTCCATCTATTCATACACTAGCTAGTAATTTTCACGTTATAGCCATAGACGGATTGGTTAGGACGGGGTGCAGGGGTGCAGCCCCTGGCTGGGGGCAAAGCCCCCACACCCCCTTTGATCCCAGTGTCCTAACCTTTGTGGCGACAGCTATAAAAACACTCAGCAAACAAGAGGGTGTTGCCTCTGGAGAATCGGTTTCACGAAACAGTTCTAAGCAATTTTCTGCATCGGAGGCTGTGCTCCCATTTCTTGCTCTACTTTTAGCAAGTTGGCAATCCGCGCTTCGGTCGATGGGTGCGTGGAAAACAAGCCGCTAAGAAACTGTTTAGGAATGGCGTTGATAATCAACAATGGCTCAAACGCTGGATTGGCATTCAGTGGCAGTTGACGAGCGCTTGTCTCTAGGCGTTGCAATGCCCGCGCCAGGGCGCGAGGGTTTCCTGTGAGTCGAGCTGAGCCAGCGTCGGCTTCAAATTCGCGAGTGCGGGAGATAGCCATTTGAATAACGCTGGCAGCCACCGGAGCCAAGAAAATTGCTAACAATGCTCCTATTGGGTTGCCGCCATTTTGGCGATCGCGACTACCGCCCACACCACCAAACATCAGGCTGTACTGCATTATCTGCGCCAACCAAGAAATGGCTCCAGCAACTGTAGCCGCCACTGCCTGAGTGAGAGTGTCACGATTGCGAACGTGGCTGAGTTCGTGGGCAATCACGGCTTCTAGTTCATCTTCGGGCAGCAGTTGAGTAATGCCTTGGGTAACGGCAACGGCAGCATGATTGGGATCGCGTCCGGTTGCAAAGGCGTTGGCGCCAGGGTTGGGAATGATGTACAAGGCAGGCATGGGCAGTTCAGCGCGATCGCACAGTCGCTTGACCATCTCATACAGTCCTGGAGCTTCTGCTTCAGAAATCGGCTGAGCCTGGTAAGCCGCTAGAGCAATTTTGTCAGACGAATACCAAGAGAACAGGTTTGTAGCGGCAGCAATGACCAGCCCAATCAATGCGCCTCCGTTGCCGCCCAGAGCATATCCAATGGCCACCAACAGCCCACTGAGAAGACTTAAAAGTGCAAGAGTTTTGAATTGGTTCATATTCTAAGGTTTCCACCTGTGGATGTGGTGTTAAACGGGTTGACCTACCACAGAGCCTACTTAACGGCTGTACGTAAGCTTCAGCACGTCACCCAACAAGGGGCTTAAGCCCCTTGTTGGGTGACGTGCTAACCTGCGTCCTAACGTTTGTGGCGACGGCTATAAATGTTGTCTTAAACTCATATTCAAATTGTGCATTCAAATTGTGACGTTGCTTAATCCGGATATGGAATTTTTTTGAGAGGGGCGCTCAGCGCCCCTCTCAAAAAAATTCCATTCGAGTTATGAGGCGGCAGGCTCTGGCCTACAGCGCTATATTCGATCATTGAAGCAGTGGTAGTCCTAGATTGGTAAGGATTTTTTGATGGGCGGGCGAAGCCCGCCCATCAAAAAATCCTTACATCAATACTACTACCGAAGCAGTATGCGATCATTGAAGCAGCGAGTTGTGATTTTGCGTCGCGGAAGTTATCGTTTGCTCGATCCGTTTTGAGCGAGTTTCTGGACGTTTGGCACTCTCGATCCAACTCAGAATTGTCTTCTTTGATGAATTGCTGAATGCCTCAAAGTTTTGCTGAGCGGCTGAGTTTGTTTCTAGGGCTTGCTTTAAGTCAGGAGGAATGATGAGAGCCTCAATTGCATCTAGGGCAATCCACGAACCGTCTTGTTTAGCAGCTTCGATTTTGCTAAACCCCATCTCGGTCATCAGCCCTTGTGCCACCAACTCCTCTACGTATTGTTTGTTCAATTTTGACCAAACACTTTTGCCTCTGCGAGGAGTAAAAATCTGTTTGTATCGGCTGTCATCTAATGACTTAACCTTGCTGTCGATCCAGCCAAAACACAGGGCTTCTTTAACGGCTTCACTATACTGAATGCTAAGTTTACCGCTTTTTACTTTGTAGTAAATCAACCATATGCCAACCGAGGTGCGATGATTTGTTTCTAGCCATTGTCGCCATTCGCTGCGATCGCACGCACAAATACAGGTCTAGCTGAGCCTCAAATTTCGGTGTTCTTGACATATCGCCTGCTTCGACTCGGCATCTAATCGGCAATTCAATATCTAACCGTTACAGCCTTAGCTCTCGGCTCATTATGGATACTAGCAACGTTGCCAAGTTGGCTGATGCTATTTCCACTGTAAGGTTAAATAATGATGCTCATACCAAGACCTGTTGCCAGGATCTGTCTTCATTGAAGAACCTGCCTGCTTCCGCATTTTGTCTAACGGCTGCTTTCTAGATAAAACTATCCGACCCAACTGACATCGCTATCCGATGAATTAACCGGTGGAAGCGATTTCGAAATGGGAACATCACGCCGATTTTGATGCGTTTTGCCGTTGGTTTGAGCCGTAGCAGCACTGGAAGGGGCAACAGGAGGAACAGTTGGCTGAGGTTTTGCTGGAGTTGGGTTGGGCGCTTGAGTTGTTGTACTTGGCGCAACTTGTCCCTTTTCCACTTGTCCTTTTTCCTTAGAAGCTCGACGCTCTGGCACGATCACTTTTTGCATGATCCACTCAACGGTTTGCTCTTTTACCCAACCACGAGCCACCAAAACTTCACCAAATCTCATGCCAGTCGCCTGCTGGTCATTCAAAGCAACATGAACCTGGGCAGGAGTTAACAACCCGGCTTCTAATAGATAACTGCCTAGCCGCTTTGGCTTTGAGCTTGGACTTGAAGCATTGGGGACAGTTTGCACTTGGTAGCGATCGCTCCTATCTCGCATCGGTATCCATCGCTTAACTACAAAGGGGCAAAAAAAGAAAACTCAATAGAGTGCCTCACAGACAAAAGGGGGTGTGGCATCCATTGACAAAATCTAATTCAACCGAGGTGCGTTGTGAATCGTTCGCTGGGTTGAAAGTTCTCACAGTATAGCAACTGATTTACGCTATCTTTATTTTTGGCCAGAGAGTATTAGTATTGAAGATATTAGGCAGACTTTAACCGCGATGCTGTGTGCCACGATTTTATGTGCTACTGAGCTGGGTTATGAGGTTTAGGCTAAGCGTGATGAGGTTAGCCTTTAACGCCACTTCCTGTGTCGGTAGGGACGATATAGTGCTGCATTATTACAAACAGTAACAAAATGGGTGCAACTGAGATCACAGAGCCGGCTGCGATTAGCCGCCAGTCTAGAGAAAAAGCACCTGCTAACTTTGCTACCCCCAGCGGTAAAGTGTAGTACTCAGGCTGATCTAATATAATTAATGGCCATAGAAAGTCGCTCCAAGAGCCGATGAACACAAATATTGCTAGGGTAACTAACGCTGGACGAATGGCTGGGATCATGACATGCCACCAAATCCCCAGTTCTGAGCAGCCATCCATTCGACCTGCTTCTTCTAACTCTTTGGGCACACCCTGAAATGCTTGCCTGAGCAAAAAAATGCCAAAGGCTGAGGCGATCGCCGGAAAGATTAACCCTAAGTAAGTATTTCGTAATCCCAACTGCACCATCAGGATATAGAGCGGAATCATTACAATTTGAGATGGGATCAAAATAGTAGCCACAACCAGCGTGAATAATCCTTCGCGTCCTCGGAAGTTAAGTCGCGCTAGAGGGTAGGCCGCCAGCGAACAAAACAGCAGGTTGAAGCAAACTGTAAGGACTGCCACTAAGGTGCTATTGAACAAGTAGCGTCCAAATGGGTTGGTTTTCCACACCGTTACAAAATTTTGTAGAGTTGGCTGGCTAGGAAAAAACTGCGGTGGAAACTGAAAAATATCTTCACTCGGAGACTTGAAAGCAGTGCTAACTAGCCAGATTAGCGGTAAAAGCATCACTAGGGCGATCGCCCCCATCAGCAGGTATATACTCAACCGGGTCGAAATCCGAGACAAAAACGAAAGCCCCAAAGGAGGATGTGAGACAGGTGCAGTAGTGTCTACGGTGCGGTGTTGGCTGCGGCTAGAATAACGCTTTTCTGGGTCGGGTCGCCTTGGCTCTAGTTCCTCCATTGGTTTCTTCCTTCGTGCATAAAACTTGAGCCGAGCTAAAAAGGTCTTTCATAGGACTTACGCAGTTGAACGATATTGCAGGCGCTCCACGCCTGCAATATCGTTCAACTTTCTTGGTTTTTCGGGTGAGATGCGTAAGCCCTATCTAAACGATCTGAGCAACTTCATCGTGCTGTGGATGGAGCGATCGCCCTCCTTTTAGGGTAGCAGATAGGCGGTTTAGGGCGTTCATGTAGGCTTGAGCTGAGGCAACAATTACGTCAGTATTTGCACCATGACCGGAGAAAAACCGATCTTCGTATTGCAAGCGAATAGTGACCTCTCCAATTGCGTCAATTCCTGCTGTGACAGATTGTACTGAGTATTCAATTAACTGATTGGGAATATTGACTACTCGGTTAATCGCTTTGTACACAGCGTCCACTGGACCCGTACCAATTGCTGCATCCATCAGTTCTTGGCCATCAGGCGTGCGGATGATTACCGTTGCGGTGGGTCGCGCATGATCGCCACACGACACCTGTAAATGCTCTAACTTGAACAGTTCTGGAGCCTGCTGAATTTCGTCGTTGACGATCGCCTCTAGGTCGCGATCGCTGATATCTTTCTTTTTGTCGCCCAGTTCCTTAAACCGCAAAAAGGCTTTGTTCAAATCCTGATCGGAGAGGTCAAACCCCAGCTCTTTAAGCCGTGTCCGAAACGCATTTCGTCCCGAATGTTTGCCTAGCACAATCTGATTATCATTCAGACCAATGGACTGGGCATCCATAATTTCATACGTCAGTTTGTGCTTCAGTACACCGTCTTGATGAATGCCCGACTCGTGAGCAAACGCGTTTGCTCCGACGATCGCCTTATTGGGCTGCACTAGCATTCCGGTTAAGTTTGAGACCAGGCGAGAGGTTTTGTAAAGCTGCCGAGTGTCAATGTGCGTCAAAGGCACCTCTGAAGCTACCGGGCGACCAAAAAACGGATTGAAGTATTGACGGCGCACCTGTAGTGCCATCACCAGCTCTTCTAAAGCAGCATTGCCCGCTCGCTCGCCAATACCGTTAATGGTGCATTCCAACTGACGCGCCCCATGCTTCACTGCTTCCAAAAAGTTAGCGACGGCCATACCCAGATCGTTATGACCATGGACAGAAATGATGGCCTGGTCAATATTGGATACGTTTTCCTTAATTCCCTTAATTAATGCGCCAAACTCGCTTGGGGTCAGGTAGCCGACTGTATCGGGGATGTTGACAGTTGTAGCACCGGCTGCGATCGCCCGTTCCAACATCGAATACAAAAAATCTGGATCAGAACGTCCTGCATCTTCTGGCGAAAACTCTACATCATCGACAAACGACTTAGCATAGGCCACCATGTCGGGCACAATGTCCAGCACCTCAGCCCGCGTTTTCTTCAGTTTGTATTCTAAGTGGATATCTGATGATGCAATAAACGTATGAATTCGACCCTTAGCAGCGGGCTTGACCGCATCGGCAGCGGCCTTGATATCCTGCCGGGTCGCGCGCGCCAGTCCACAAATAATAGGCCCCGTTTCTGTACCCACCTGCTGAGCAATTTGCGTAACGGCTTCAAAGTCCCCAGGGCTAGCAAAAGGAAACCCTGCCTCAATTACATCCACTCCCAAGCGGGCGAGCTGCTTGGCAATGGTCAACTTTTCATCGACATTGAGAGTCGCCCCTGGAGATTGTTCTCCATCGCGAAGAGTCGTGTCAAAAATAATAATGCGATCAGCAGAGTTAGCGGTTGGTGCAGTCATGGCGGATGAGTGACAAGTGTGAATGGCTAAAACAACCAGTTATCTAAAAGCTCGCGCTGCCCAAAGCACAAGCGGTTCAATAATTGACGAATTGTTGATAAGTAGTTCAACCTATATAAAAACCAAATTCTAAAACCCTGCGCCGCCCGCACAGCGGACGGCGCAGGGTTTTAGAATCTTATATTTAATGTAAGCCCACCTACTTATCTAGAAGCTTCGATAGGTAAACGTTAAATGGGCGGCCTAAGTCCTTGATAACAAATAACTCTAAGAGGATGTTTTAAAAGTCTCGTCGCTGGTATAAAAACGGTATCGATCCCCCTATATCCCCGCGCTGGCGCGCCGCTGCGCTAGAAAAAAGGGGGACTTTGAATCCAGTTCCCCCTTTTTCTAGACGCGAAGCGGCTTCCCGAAGGGTAGGGGGGGTAGGGGGGATCACTATGTACCTAAAATCACAACCGATCACTTTTAGAACATCCTCTAAGACTACAACCAGCCCTATGGGCAAGCGAACTAGGATAGGATTTTATTTAGACTGAACTCTGGGTTGAATTGCTTTTGCATGGTGTTCATTTTAGATAGTGCGTTTCTATTTACCAACCCCTGACTGGGTCATTGTTTTAGATAAAGATTAGTGCTTGTACTTAGACCGAGCGTACTGCCTGCCCAAGCCGATTGCTACTGGCCATCAGACTTCTCAATATGCCCTCGAATATCGTTTAGGTCAATGTAACGATCTGTAACATTCCGCAGTTCTCTGGCAATCATGCCTTCCGTAGAGACTACGGTAATCAGGGTGCTTTTAGACCGTAGTAATTCGATCGCCCGTTCAAAGTCACCATCGCCGCTGAACAAGATAACTCTGTTGTACTGGTCAACCGTGTTGAACATATCGACAACAATCTCAATATCTAAGTTTGCTTTTTGGGAATAGCGACCGGACGTGTCATCGTAATACTCTTTCAAAATCTTCGTGCGAACTGTATACCCTAAGCTGATTAGGGCATCTCGAAATCCTCGTTGGTCTTGGGGATCTTTTAGTCCGGTGTACCAGAACGCGTTGATTAACTCCACATCCGGATCGCTTGTGAAGTAATCTAGTACCCGCCTTGGGTCGAAAAACCAGCCATTTTTTTGTTGAGCATAGAACATATTGTTCCCATCAACAAAAATGGAAAGGCGACTCGTAGAAGACATAAAAATAA
This sequence comes from Elainellales cyanobacterium, assembly GCA_038321765.1. Taxonomy (GTDB): domain Bacteria; phylum Cyanobacteriota; class Cyanobacteriia; order Elainellales; family Elainellaceae; genus CASBQJ01. The sequence continues at coordinate 1,475 of JBBQFG010000077.1, read as the reverse complement.
AGCCTAAGATTTACAGTAAAAAGTGAAATAAATGTTTCAAGTATAGCAACTGACTTAAAGTGTGCTGGCGATCGCCAACCAACCAAATTTAACCTAAGAATTAGAATGATATCTTTCAAGGTAACTAGAAACGATGATTGCAATCATCAAACAGGGCAGAAATTCATCTTTTAGAATATTTTTCAATTCTTGTACCGTCTCCCTCCAGTCTTGCCTAAGTCATCATCGGCCAGCAAAGATGGTAATTCTAACTTAGTAAAAATCTAGATATCAACTATGGCTAATACACGTCACCAATTCATGTATTTCTACTAAGATGCTTTTACTAGAAATCTTATCTTTGAATCTGCTAGGCACCATATACATCTAAAATTCCACACGCTGAGTTCTCAGAACTAGACCTAATTATCAGCCGCTATTGTCAAAGATTGAGTTTGCTCACTGCTATTTCAATACTACCTAGAAGCATCCTGTATTTTCTGACAGCCTTTCCCCCTTTGGATCGCAGGATAACTGGCAATGGAGCAAACCTTCTCATAAAGTCTAATCCTGCAATTTAAATATATGAGCGATGCAAGCGTGACCATTTAATATCCTAACGAAGCAAATCAGGTTAATCTAGCGTGTGAACAGTGACTCCCACCGGATGTCTGGGTGAAAAATGTAGTGTAATCTTAGTTTGACTCCAAACCTTAACTAGCGTAGCTCTTGTGTTAGCTAGGCTCCATCTATCTATCAGCAGGTTTACTCCCCGTAGTCCCCTCACTGAGAAGACATCGCTAACGGTAGCTCAAAACTGTTTTGATCCTCAACACTTAACAGTGTGCAGTAACTTTGAACTCTGATTGTTGAGAATCGGGAGCATTATGCTAGATATGTTTATTATGTTCCATTCTGCAAAGAGGCGTTTCGAAACGTCTGGATTTGTCATAGGTTTGTGAGGTAAAACAGTCGGCGTTGCTGATTTTAGGGATGATTTTTTTGATGCGAGGGGCGCTGCGCGCCCCTCGCATCAAAAAATCATTCCCCGATTATGCAATACCAAACAGTCTTTATGGGTCGTAAGGCCATTGCTGGGCAAACGGGAATAAAGGTTAGGCAATAAAGCATCAATGCCGAAATCAGACTATTTTTCAGCCAAGTCTGAGTAAGAACACCAATCGCTCCAACTGCCAGCATAAAGCTTCGCATGAGATAAGCCTGCTATCTCTAGGGAGAGCAAGTTGACGCAGGCTGTAACTCCGGAACCACAGTAAACTACGATCTCTGACGCGGATGTTAGTTCAGCCCAGTGCTGCTTTTGTTCCGCAACAGACCGAATATATCCTGCTGCATTAGTTACTTTAGTTTGGACTAACTTTGAAGAGAGAGGCAGTCAATGAGAGCCACCGACTGCCGTAAGGTCAATGAAGTATTCATCACATTGACCTCATGATTTTCAAACAACTTCAGCAATTTCGCCAAGCCCTGTATGA
>JBBQFG010000076.1:0-19983 GCA_038321765.1 Elainellales cyanobacterium | reverse complement strand
CCTAACCCGGTAGCGTAGCTATAGAACCCATTTGACATCTAATTAGAATTGAGGTTTAGGGCGATTTTTGGGCAGTAGGGGCGAAGCATTTGCACTCGAATTGACGCTGCGTTGCCAGAATATTGATGCAAATGCTTCGCCCCTACAGAATATTCGCGATCACTGGAAAGATGTCAAATGAGTTCTATAGAAACAAACAGTAGGGGCAGGTTTGCTCAGAATCGTCAGCCGAAGCCGATGAGATATCTGTTAAACCTGCCCCTACAATGGCGTGCGTGTGAGCTAAGAAAAAACCTCACCCACCGTCACTTTAGTAGCGGTAGCCGCCGCTGGTGTTGCTGTTGTTTTGGTTAGGCTTATGAACGATAAAGCTCATCACCTGGCACTGCTTGATGTTATCAAACGCAACGACACGAATGTAGCAGTTAGAAAACTCGGAGCGACACTGTTGCACTTCGCTCAGCACTTCTTGAGGAGAAGAACAGCTAAACATAGGCAACTTCCACATTGTCCAATAGCAGGTTTCTGCTGCGGAGTCTTCGTTGAACTCGATACAGGGGAAGAACCCGTTATCGATGGTGTACTGAATTTGCCGAGCTACTTGAGCATCGTTCAGGGGGGGCAAGTAGGAAAAAGTCTCGTAGCGTAGCTCTTTTGGTAGGGTCTTCATGATGTCCTTAATGATTAGGCTTGACTATTCTCCGGAGCCTTCCGATCCATTTGTCATGTTTGTCATGGTTGAATCGGTCGGCTCTGAGGACGGGGTTTCTTGTTCCGGATGTGCGCCAGAGGCGACTGGATCAGTTTGCGTCATCCGTTCCAATTGCTGACAGCGTTGCTGCGTGTTGGCTTGCTGAATACCCGTGCGAATCATTTCTGGCAGGTACTCGGCAATCTCTTCGGCAATGTGCTCGCGAACGGTCAAAATGCGAAAGGCCAGTGCTTGATCTTCTTGAAACAAAACCTCAAGGTAAGCTTCGCTATTTTCAATTCGCTCTCGTCGAGAGAATTCGTGCAGTCGGAGCGATCGCGGCGGGTCAGTTTCACTCAACTGGTTTAGCACCGTTCGCATCGCTTGGTACGTCAGGTAGCTAATCAGCGTTTTGGTCGTATCTTTCGCAATCTGCTTCAGATCCATTGGGGGAAAGATGAATGGGGAAGGATGTGTGCACAGAGCACAGGCTTAGCCAACGGCTATACCGTACTAGCTCCGAGAAACCAGCTAGCTGAAAAAACCAGGATGAGTGATGTTACTCCTAATTCTTCTCCTGAATGAAGGATGAAAGCAGAAGCTTTCCATCCTTCATCTGGTTAGCTGATACTCATCAAGCTCTATCCCTCAACCGTTCATCAAACGGTATCGACCGCTTCGAATTCAAACTTGATTTCCTTCCACAGTTCGCAAGCCGTTGCCAGCTCAGGAGACCAGCGGCAGGCTTCGCGGATGATGTCGCCACCTTCACGCATCAGGTCACGACCTTCGTTACGAGCCTGGACGCAGGCTTCCAGCGCTACCCGGTTAGCCGTTGCACCTGGCGCATTGCCCCAAGGGTGACCCAAAGTACCGCCGCCAAACTGAAGCACAGAGTCGTCGCCAAAGATTTCTACCAAGGCGGGCATGTGCCATACGTGGATACCACCGGAGGCTACAGCCATCACACCGGGCATAGAGGCCCAGTCTTGAGTGAAGTAGACACCACGAGACGGGTCGCGCTCGACGTAGTTTTCACGCAGTAGATCGATGAATCCAAGCGTAATGGCCTTGTCGCCTTCCAGTTTGCCCACAACCGTGCCGGTGTGGATGTGGTCGCCACCAGACATCCGCAGACACTTAGCCAACACGCGGAAGTGAATGCCGTGGTTCTTTTGACGGTCAATCACAGCGTGCATAGCGCGGTGAATGTGAAGCAAGATGCCGTTATCGCGGCACCAGTGAGACAGGGTGGTGTTAGCGGTGAAGCCAGCAGTCAAGAAGTCATGCATGACGATGGGCATCTTGAGTTCTTTGGCGTACTCAGCCCGCTTGAGCATTTCTTCGCAGGTAGCGGCGGTGACGTTGAGGTAGTGACCTTTGATTTCGCCCGTTTCTGCTTGGGCTTTGTGAATGGCTTCAGCCACGAAGGTGAAGCGATCGCGCCAGCGCTGGAACGGCTGAGAGTTGATGTTTTCGTCGTCTTTGGTGAAGTCTAGACCGCCACGCAGACACTCATAAACAGCACGACCGTAGTTCTTGGCCGACAAGCCTAGTTTTGGTTTGATGGTACAGCCCAACAGGGGGCGACCATATTTGTTGATTTTGTCACGTTCGACCTGAATGCCGTGGGGAGGGCCTTGGAACGTCTTAAGATAAGCGACGGGAATCCGCAGATCTTCTAACCGCAGTGCTTTTAGGGCTTTGAAACCAAACACGTTGCCCACCAAGGAGGTCAACAGATTCGTTACAGATCCTTCTTCAAATAAGTCCAACGGATAGGCGATGTACGCGATGAACTGGTTGTCTTCACCACGAACAGGTTCGATGTCGTAGCAGCGACCTTTGTAGCGATCGAGGTCGGTCAGCAGGTCAGTCCATACCGTCGTCCAAGTACCCGTAGATGACTCAGCGGCAACGGCAGCAGCGGCTTCCTCAGGGGGAACACCGGGTTGAGGTGTAACCCGAAACGCTGCCAGAATATCCGTATCTTTGGGTGTATAGTCTGGCGTGTAATACGTCAAACGGTAATCTTGAACCCCAGCCTTGTACCCAGCTTTTGCCTGGGTTTTTGTTTGCGAATAAGACATCGTTTCCCTTCCTGTGAATCACTGTAATTCTGAGCGTACAAAACCTTCTCTGCACCAAACCCCATAAGAGATCTCTGCGCGGAACTCTTGCACAAATCTGCTGTGCCGATGAGATGCCTTCTAACTGCGACAACGCGCAACGAATGGGCATTGACAAAGTCTGTTGTTCAGGGCACCTGACTCAACTGCCATTCAAACTAGATACATTCAAACTAGACAATGGACAACTGAGTCTGCTCTGTTTTGAAGATTGACATGCCCGTGGCTCATCACAAAATATACCAGGAATCGAATAAGCCAAACGTTGAATGTTCTTTGCCTCTATATAATCAATAGTTATCTTTCTATATAAAAGTTAATGTTCTAACGTTAACCTCTTGGCGATCCTCTCTCCATCACGGTTAAGCAAAGCTGGGAAACTAATATTCCTCAAATAACGTCGAATTAGGTGTCAAGTCAGCGTAGGAGGTTGATTTTTCAGCACTTTGCCCATGAAAAATCGCCGATTCTAGCAACCTCTAGCGGCGAATTATGAGCAGCTACGAAGCGGGGCAAATTTTCTATGGAACGACAATTCCCTTCTGGAACGACGGTCATCCTTCCAGTAGATGCAGACCATGATGTAAATCTTTACATTGGCGTTAGCGTTAGCATTTAGAATCGCGTTCGTAGAAATTACGTTTCCAACCCTACCTCTTATCACTCGTTTAGGATGGTCATAACGGCAACATCTCCGTAGCGGCAAACGTAAGAAAAGTGGGTGTTGTTGATTTCAGGTATGAATTTCCCACCCTGCGGGAAGCAAGCTACATCCCCAACCCTTCTCCCTAGGGAGAAGAGATCTGGAACTCTTGTCCCCTATCCTTTTGGGAGAGGGCTAGGGCTTCGACGTGAGCGCTCAGCCGAACGGTGCAGATTGAGGAATTCATACTTTCATTCAGCCAGCAACGCCAAGTGGGTGTTATTGATTTCATGTATGAATTTTTTTGAAATGGGTGCAGAGGCTCCTTTCAAAAAAACTCATACCCAGATTCAGCAACGCTGAAAAGTAAGAGGCGATCGCCTACAGGTTGAACCGTACACAGTGGGATTGACAATGAGATTGACAATGAGATTGACAGGGGGATTGACAATGAGATTGACAATGAGATTGAAGGATCATGCAACGGGCTAACATGACCGGACTCGCCCAGCCGTCTAACCCTGGGAAACTGCGCCACCAAGACCCACCTAAGCTCTGGCGGAACGTATTTGCTGGGTCGGTCGGCGTTCACTTGCTATTGCTATTAACCGTGCCGACTCTTTTGCAGGCCGTTGCTGGGCAATCTGAGGCAGGAATGCAGGTCACAACACCCATTGAACTCGTCGATCTGGACAGCCTAGGTGTTGGCTCCCCAGCTATCGTTGGCGAAGGCTCTACTGTTACTGATGCAGCCAATACTGATGCAGCCAACCCAGCCGCAGCGATCCCTACCGCCTCAACTCAGGCACCAGCACCTGCGATCGCCCCACCACCCACTCCGGTTCCCCAGTCTGCTATACCGTCCGCTTTTGCACCTACGGCACTAGGGAGCGATCGCCCCCTAGCCCAATCTCCCACTCCGGTTCTGTCTCCCCCACCGCCTGCCCCCCAACCTTCTATTTCTCCAAATCCGTCTCCATCGACCCTTACCTCTCCTCTGCCCCAACCCTCCATCCCTTCAGATATCGCCAATCCAACCGAGTCAGCCTCTTCTCCCGACCCCTTGCCTGAGCCATCATCCCCAGCAATAGGTCAGCCAGAAATAGGTCAGCCAGAAATAGGTCAGCCAGAAATAGGCGAACCAGCCCCATCTCAGAGCGACCTGGGCGAAACGCTCCCTGATGCGCCTAATCCCTATTCAGGCGAGGTAGCAACAAACCCTATCCCTGGCGGAGGTGTGGCAGGAACAGGCAACCCAGATGCATCCGGTAACACGCCTGGAGCAGGGCTATCCGAAGTTAGCGTCAATAGCCAAGGCTTGCCGACTAGTTTGACCGTCAGTGTAGTAAGGACCAGCCAACTGCCCCCCAGCGAAACCGCCGACACCCCCGATCAAAGCGCCATCCTGTTGGCCAACAGCTTTACTGTAGTTGCAGATCCGACTCAACCCGGAGCCTGTCAGATTACGCCCGAAAGTGTAAACTTCTTTGGGGCAACAGTGGCGATGCGAGTCACTGTCGCGCTAGATGGACGAGTTTCTGAAACCCCGATCCGGCAAAGCTCTGGCAGCACAGAATATGATAATTTGGCTTCCTGTTTAGTCAAACAAAACCTGAGGTTTACGCCTGCATCAACGGCTGGTATAGCAACCCCCAGCGACAATCTGGTGGTATCGATCACAGTCGTTGGTTCTTAGTTGAACGCCCAGCCTGAAGCTTTGAGTTTTGAACTTTCAGGTGGCGGCTTAACTCAAAATTTAGAACTCAAAATTCAAAATTAAGACCTCACTCTCAAGGAATTAGCGTCGCACGCGGGCTAAAAGTTTCAATTTGGCGGATTTTTTCGTAGAGATCTCGCTCTTCAGGGCTGATCTCTTTGGGTGCCACGATCATAATTTCTACAATCTGGTCACCCCGGCGACCGTCTAGCGGGTAGCCTTTGCCCGCAAGGCGCAGCTTTTGCCCAGTTCTGACCCCAGCAGGAATCATCATTTTGACTAAGCCATCTAGGGTGGGCACTTCGATCGCCCCCCCTAATACTGCTTCGCTGGGAGTTAGCGGCAGCTCACACAAAATATCCACACCGTCTAGCTTATAAAACGGGTGCGGTGCCACATCAATTTTGAGATAGAGGTCGCCGCCCGACACGCCCTGTCCCTTGAGCCGAATTTTTTGTCCGGACACCATTGCAGCGGGCATATTCACTTCTAGCGATCGCCCATCCTCTAGTCGAATTCGCTCTCGTCCTCCGACAAACGCTTTTTCCAGGGGCACCGTCAGCCGTGCTTCCGCGTTGCGCGGAGTCGCTCGCGGAACGGTGTAAGCAGTTTTCGTAGTGCCGGGTCGATAGGGGTCGCGAACGGCAGTCCGCTGTGCAGCGGCTTCTTCATCGCGACGGTTGAGCAACTGATCAACAAAACTGTTGAAGTCACGAAATTGGCTGAAATCCACTTCGTCGGTAGAGGATCGGCCATTGGCACGAGTATTCCAAGTGCGCGATTTAGCAGCAGCGCTGGCTTGAAATCCGGTCTGTTTCCAAAATCGGCTGAACTGATCGTACTGGGCGCGCTTGCCAACATCCGACAGAATCTCGTACGCTTCGCCCACATCCTTAAATTTTTCTTCAGCAGACGCATCACCCGGATTCATATCCGGATGGTACTGGCGCGCTAGCTGTCGATAGGCTTTCTTAACCTCTTCAGGGGTTGCGTCTTTGGTAATGCCAAGAATCTGATAGTAATTCCGAAAGTTCTGCATTCACGTTCCCCTACGTCCATTCATCGTCGTCATCGTCCCAGTTACCTCGGCTTTTACCGTAGTTGGAGGGATTCTCGGTGGGAGGTCGGCGGCGGGGCGTGTCTGAGCGCGAGATATCGGAGCGGGAGGCATCGGAGCGCGATGGGTTAGCCCGAAGTGAATCAGAGCGATTGGTAGCAGGACTGCTGCCCGATGAAGGGCGATCGCGGCTGGCTGGCGGCGTATCCCAGACATCGGGTTCTGGACGGCGATCGCGGCTTTCTTGGCGGTCGGCTCCAGAATCGTAGGGGGTACTGCGAGGGCTGCTATCGTCCCAGTCGTCGCGAGGGGTGGTGCGAGGAGTGCGGGGGGTTCGTACCTCTTTGGTATCGCGGCTATCGCGATCAGCTCGAACGTCGCGGCTATTACGATCGGGGCTGATGTCGCTGGGTTCACGATCGGGTCTGGTATCGCGGCTGTCGCGATCGGGTCTGATATCGCGGGGTTCGCGATCGGGTCTGGTATCGCGGCTATCGCGATCGGGTCTGATACTGCGGGGTTCGCGATCGGCTCGAACGTCACGGCTATTACGATCGTCTACAGGGTCTTCCCAGGAAGACCGACTGGGAGTGCTGCGGCTGCGATCGCTCCAAGTGTCGTTACGGCTGTCGCGATCAGGTCGAATCTCGCGGCTGTCGCGATCAGGTCGAATCTCGCGGCTGTCGCGATCGCTCCGAGTATCGCGGCTATCGCGATTATCCCAAGTATCGCGGCTGTTGCGGTTGTCGGATGGCGTATCCCAGGTCGAACGGCTTACATTGCGGCTGCGATCATCCCAGGCATCACGGTCGTTCCAGTCACGGGTTGCGCTGCGGCTGCGATCGCTACTCCAGGGGTCGCGGTCATTCCAAGTGTCGCGATTGCTGCCGCCTCGGTAAGGCAGCTCATCATACTCATCGTCATCGCCCAAGATGGTGCGCTTGAGAGAGCTAAAAAAGCCCTCGTCTTCATCCTTGCGATCGAATTGGTAGACCTCTTGTTGCAGTTCGTAGAGCGCGTCACGCAGATCGGCTTCTACCAGATCAATGTTGCGCTCGTCATTTTTCGCCAGGGCATCCCGTAGTTCCTGCACGAAGTTCTCAATTTTGCGGCGATAGTTGCTAGCGAACTGCATCCCAAAATCAAGGGCAACTTCACGCAGTTGCCGTTCTGCCTGATAGGTCAGCGCTTCGGCTTTAGTCCGTTTCTCGACCCGTTCGCGCCGCTCGCGATCGTCTTGGGCAAACTTTTCGGCCTCCAAGATCATGCCTTGGATTTCGCCCTCACTCAGGGTTGAAGCACCTTGAATGGTAATGCCCTGCTCTCGTCCTGTTGTTTTATCGACTGCTGTCACCTGCAAAATGCCGTTGGCATCGATATCTAGCGACACCAGTACTTGAGGCACGCCGCGCGGAGCGGGGGGGATGCCCATCAGTTTGAAACGCCCCAGCGACTTGTTGTCGGTGGCCATTTCGCGCTCGCCCTGCACCACATGCACTTCCACCATGGTTTGGTTATTTTCGGAGGTGGAAAAGATGTCGGAACGGCGTACCGGGATAGTGGTGTTGCGCGGAATCAGCTTTTTGGTGACACCGCCGATGGTTTCTAGCCCCAGGGAAAGCGGCGTTACATCTAGCAGCAAAATATCGCGCACTTCTTGGGTCAAAATACCCGCCTGAATGGCAGCACCGACGGCGACCACTTCGTCGGGGTTAACATTTTCGTTGGGTTCTCGGTCGATCAGCGATCGCACCAGGCTTTTCACCATCGGCATGCGGGTGGCACCCCCCACCAGCACTACCTCGTCGATGTCGTTAGGGGTTAACCCCGCATCTTTGAGCGCTTGCTTGACCGGGCCTCGAATGCGGCTGATCAGATCGGTACACATGCCCTCAAATTGAGAGCGCGTCAGCCGGGTTTCTAGATGCTTCGGCCCTTCTTCGGGCGTGGCTGTAATGAAGGGCAGGTTAATTTCGGTGACACTGACACCGGAGAGTTCAATTTTGGCTTTCTCAGCCGCTTCCATTAAGCGCTGCAAGGACTGGCGATCGCGTCTTAGATCTAGCTTCTCAGTCTCCAGGAACTGATCGGCTAGCCAGTCCACCACCTTTTTGTCGAAATCGCTGCCGCCGAGCTGCGTATCGCCACTAGTGGCCTTGACCTCAAACACACCGTCGCCCACATCCAAAATGGACACGTCAAATGTACCGCCGCCCAGGTCAAACACCAGAATAGTTTGATTGTCCTGCCGATCCATGCCGTAGGCCAGTGCCGCCGCCGTGGGTTCGTTGAGAATACGCAAGACTTCTAGCCCCGCAATGCGCCCTGCGTCGCGCGTCGCCTGCCGCTGAGAGTCGTTAAAGTAAGCGGGAACGGTAATGACCGCACCCGTTACGGTTTGCCCCAGGTAGCGGCTCGCTTCATCCGCCAGCTTTCGCAGCACCATGGCCGAAATCTCCTCAGGCGCAAACTCTTTTTCGAGCCGAGGGCACTTAATTTTGACGTTGCTGTTTTCGTCTTTGCGAATGGTGTAGGGCACCCGTTTAGAGTCGGGGTTAATCTCGCTGTAGCGCCGCCCAATAAACCGCTTAACGCCATAAAAAGTATTTTGGGGGTTCAGCACCGCCTGTCGTCGCGCCATTTGCCCAACCAACTGTTCGCCTTCTTTGCTGAAGCCAACAACCGATGGCGTGGTTCGCATACTTTCGGCATTGGCAATTACAACAGGCTTGCCGCCTTCCATTACGGCGACGACTGAGTTAGTGGTTCCCAGGTCAATGCCTACGACTCTACCCATGCGCTGCAACGCTCCTCGCGTGTTTGATCAACTGTTGAGCTGTGGAAAATGAGATGTTGAGAATTACTAAGCTTATTCTATCTTGCTCTCTGTTGCGATCGCCCGCTGACTCATTCCTGACCTACATTATGACCATTAAAGTAGTTCAACCTAAATAAAAACCAAATCCTAAAACCCTGCGCCGCCCGCTGCGCGGGCGGCGCAGGGTTTTAGGATTTTATACTTACTTAAGCCCACCTACTTAGCTGTAGTCATTATTCTTAGGAATGAGAATTAAATAACTCCGCCATTCTTCTTTAGGGGCGAACGGCCGTTCTCCGCCATTCTTCTTTAGGGGCGAACGGCCGTTCGCCCCTACCAGCAATCAAATTCCCGATCTTATTAAATCCATAATCCTTAGGACATTTTTGTGCGCGCTCCGTGCGCCTTCTCAAAATCATCTGGGACGATCGTGAACCGCTCTTGCTAGAACTAGAAAAAGCGTCAGATGGCGCTCTTGTTAACGGCCAACATAGATAATGTAACAGCCATAGGCTGCTGCTAAAGTCGCTACAAGGGTAGACCAGAGGGGATGTCCATCTTTAAGTGGCTTACCCTGCTGAAGTTGAAGGGTGTCAATGTCAATCCAGGGGGTTGCTCCTCGTCGAAACCAGCCCGTCACGATGACCGAACGGTTAATCCAGCGAGAGGGATGGTCGATCGCCCCTACCCAATCACCAAACCACCCAAACGGGGAAGAATGGTGCAGTCGAACAATGCCGCTATCGCATTTCAGCAGTAAGTCTTGCCCCGGCAGTGCAGCCACGCCCTGATGACCCAGCAGCATTCCTTGTAGGCGGACAGGTTGGCTGTGAACTGGCAGGTGAGTGGGTGGAGTCAACAGGGTAGGAAGGTCAGGATTGAGCAACAGATTGGAACGCACAATGTCGGGGAAAAATTGGTTGAAGCGCCAGAAGGTGCCAAGGCTGAAGCCAATGGCACTACAGCCCCAGAGCAGTGATCGATTGCCCCACATCCAGCTAAAGCCCAACCAGTTTAATTTGATCGCCACCGCTCCGAAGACCCAAAGGAAGATGCCGATCGACAATCCCGTTACGGTTCCCAAGTACGGGGCAATTTGCAGTAAAAACGGACGAGTTTCTTTACCAAATAACCGCAGCGACAACGGGGACAGGGGTAACTTCAACTCTGGATGGATGTGCCAGTGATGAGCGTATCGCGTGAGAGATTGCAAGCGATCGCCCATCGGGGAATGGGTGTTAGCAATGGCCATCCAGCGGCGAAAGGGATTGTTGCAATCCCATAGCAACAGCGGCTCTCCAGGCATCTGGGGGTAAAGACTACCCAAGGTTAGCGCTGTTTTTGCCCCAACTGGGGTCAGGAGTTCAAACCGTTCAAGCAGCGTCGTCGTTTGCCCTTGAGCCATCACGTCTTTGGCAACGCCTAACGAAAGTTTGAGCAGGGCACGGGTTAAGCCATTGGGGTTACCTGTAATTTCAGCCGCTGAGCGATCGCTATAAAATAGTCGCAAACGCGATAGCCACAAACTTGGCACGCGGCAAAGCCAAAATAGCCCATAGCTGAGTAGCGATCCCAACCGCGCCAGATGGTATAAGACTGGATTATCTTGGCGATCGCCCCACTCAGCTAGCGTTTCATAGGCCAGATAAGGCAACTGAGCTGTTAACGCTACCCAAGACAAAACGGCGAATGTTTGATTGGTAATGTGCCCGATTTCGCCTGCGTAAAGCGTAGCAATTTCATCATCTTTGAGTTGTTCCAGTAGCCCCTGACTTACTACAATGCGGGCATTTTTGGGCAAATAGCCGTAAGTTAACAGCATCGGTACAGACGTTGGCAGCAGCCCCAAGGCAGGCACGGGACTGCGTCGTTGCCCAAACACCCGCTTCAAGACCCGTGTCGCTTCGGGGCTGTACTGAGCTAGCGCTTCTAAATTAAAAGGCTGAAGCTGATAGCGGTATTTGAGCAGCAATGTCAGCAGCAGCGGGATGGCTAAGAACAAGCCGCCCAATGCCAAAATTATCAGCGGTGCCGGGTCACTATAGATGGCATAGGATCGCAAGTCGATCGGAAACGTCACGCGGGCAATGGTTTGGTTGAAAACCAAAATCAGCAGTTGAGAAACCGCCCGCAGCACCAAAATTAGCGCGATCGCCGTACCTACCATCACGGCGTTCAGAGTGGCTCGATCGACCGAACCCAACGAACCCCATTTTTGCGCTCGCCCTGCCTGTCGCCAGTCTAGGGGCGCGACTGGACGTGCCGACCCAGAGGCAGTAGACCGTAGCGGCGATGACAGCGTTCCGAGTTGGAGATCTGTAGCGGTAGGGTGCAAGGTAGTTGAATCGACTGACGCTTGGCCTGATTCCTCTGATCGAGGAGATTCCGGCGGGACGGTAGCCGCAACATCGGTGCGAGGCACGTCTAGACTCGGCTCGGCGGCAGGTGCAGAGAACCGTCGGGTTAGCCCCTCTGACAGATCAGGAGTTGGAGACGACGCATCAAGCGCATCAGCCCGTGCCAACTTGAGATGATGATATCGCTGGCTTAGATCCGTCAGGGTGTCTTGTGCCCACTGCCGCGCCTGCCGACTGTTGCTGTCTGCCAGTGATTGACAAAGGGCGATCGCCGTTCCTGGTTCTCCAATGCGTTCGTATGCTACCACTAGCCCCATTTTCGCCTTAAGCTGAATCGGCTTGCTAACCTCCAGCTTCAAAATGGCTTCTAACTGGGCGATCGCCGCTTGATAATCCTTCCGCTTGACCGCAGCCAGCCCTTTCTCTAGCAATGCTTGAGCAGAATTGGCAGCACCCGATTGGTGAGGGGATTGAGATGATTCATCCATAATCTGTCCCTCCATGCAGATCCGCATCAAGCGGGGGTAACTCAGGAACTACCTAGCAGTTGTACCAAAAGAACGGGTTAGAGAACCGGATAGATTTTGCTGATCTAGTTTGTTGAGCTGCTCTCAGGCTAGCTTAAACGGCTTCGGGTTCCTGTCCTGATGTAACCGGGGCGATCGCCTTAAGCTGCAACCCAGGATTTTCTCCGTCCACTTGCTGACAGTTCCACTCATTCTTAAACAGCAGCACCGGACGACCCAGGCTATCTTTCACCGTTACGGTGTTAAACAGGCGACCTGCTTTTTGCAATGCCTCCCAGCCGCCGCCCACCCAGCGCGCCACGCTGTAAGGCAACGGGTCGAGCAGGGTTTCTACCCCGTACTCATTCTTCATGCGAAACTGCACGACTTCAAATTGGAGCTGCCCCACCGCCGCCAGAATTGGTTCTCGCTTGGCTTCGTCTGCCGAATACATAATTTGTACTGCCCCTTCTTCCCGTAGCTCTGTCACACCCTTTTGAAACTGCTTAAACTTAGAAGGATTTGGGTTACGCAGAAACGCAAATAACTCTGGTGAGAAGGAAGGAATACCTTCGTACTCTAGCTTTTGACCATTGTAGATAGTGTCGCCAATGGCAAATACTCCGGGGTTATTCAGCCCAATTACGTCGCCGGGATATGCCTGATCGAGCGATTCGCGCCCCTGGCCGAATAGCTTTTGGGGATGGGATAGGCGCACCGTTTTGCCAGTTCGGGCATGGCTGACCACCATGTCTTTCTCAAATTTGCCGGAACAGACGCGAATAAACGCAATTCTGTCGCGATGTTTGGGGTCCATGTTGGCCTGGAGCTTGAACACAAATCCCGAAAAGTCAGGAAAGGTTGGCTCAATTTCGCCCTTATTACTGCGGCGATTGCTGGGTCGAAGCGCATAGTCTAAAAACGCATCCAAAAATAGCTCTACGCCAAAATTAGTCATGGCGCTGCCAAAAAACACGGGGGTCATCTTGCCCTGATGCACCAGATCTAGATCCAATTCTGAGCCTGCCATCTCTAGCACTTCCAGGTCTTCTTTGAACTGATAGTAGAGATCTTTGTCAAGCAGCTCTTCGATGCGTGGATCGCCCAAGTCTATTACGGTATCAATTGCTTCGCGGCTGCCGTGGGCGCTGCGTTCAAACAGGTGAATTTGGCGCTTACGGCGATCAAACACACCCTGGAAGCGATCGCCCGTGCCAATAGGCCAGTTCACCGCATAGGTTTGCAAGCCTAGCTCTCGCTCAATCTCATCCATCAGCTCCAACGGTTCACGGCCAGGACGGTCGAGCTTGTTAAAGAAGGTAAAAATTGGAATGCCCCGCATTCGGCACACTTCAAACAGCTTGCGGGTCTGCGGCTCTAGACCCTTAGCCGCATCTTCGAGCATTACCGCGTTGTCCGCAGCGGCCAAGGTGCGATAGGTATCTTCACTAAAATCTTTGTGCCCTGGTGTGTCGAGTAAGTTGATGTAGTACCCACTATAGGCAAATTGCAGCACCGTGGATGTGATGGAAATTCCCCGCTGTTGCTCCATTTCCATCCAGTCTGATGTGGCATGGCGCTGCGCTCGACGAGCTTTTACGGCTCCGGCCTCGTGGATCGCCCCTCCATACAGCAGCAATTTCTCGGTTAGCGTCGTCTTGCCCGCGTCTGGGTGAGAAATAATAGCAAAGTTGCGCCGATGGTCTACGGCGGTTTGCAGTTCTTTTTTTAGTTCTGCTTGCAGCTCTGCTGTCTGGGGTTCTATGGACATGCCAAGATTTTGGATGGATTTAAGTCAAGCAACCTTCATCGTAGCAACTGGTCGCAGATCCGCACGCTGCTGAACAAACGTTTTTTGGGCACCATGAGCCAGTAGGTTTGTCTGGAGGTCGGTCTGGAAATGTAGGGTTCACAGATGAATCTAATCACTAGAAGAACTCCATCACCTGAATCACCTGAAAATCGCCACGATGAACGACTTAGAAAAACGCAAAACATTCTCAGTCTTGTGCCACGGGTCTCAATTGCTCTCGTACACCGGAATTTCTGTTCTGGTACCGATTCTTTTTCTAGTGATTTCTGAAGATTTGGTAGTTCAAGCCAATGCTAAAGAATCGATCAACTTCTTTCTCAATGTGTTGGTCTACGGTGTCATCTTTCTGATTTTAGCGTTTGTCCTGCTAGGCATTCCACTGTTAATTTTCTTATTTGTCGCCAGCTTTGTCTTGCCGATCATAGCAATGGTAAAAGTTGCTTCCCATCCGGATATTCCTTACCGATATCCGTTAGTTTGGCATTTCTTTTAGAGCTAGGAGTGACACCCGTCACATACAGGATAAGCGTTGCCTTCGACTTTGCTCAGGGGACGGTTGCCTTCGACTTCGCTCAGGCAACGTTCCCTGAGCAAAGGCAACGTCCCCTGAGCAAAGGCAACGTCCCCTGAGCAAAGGCAACCGTCCCCTGAGCAAAGGCAACGTCCCCTGCGCGAAGGCAACGTCCCCTGAGCAAAGTCGAAGTTGCCTGAGCGAAGTCGAAGTTGCCTGAGCGAAGTCGAAGGCAACGGTTCCAAGGATTGAAAACAAGCTGATTTTCGAGATGCGACGCACCTCGAAAATCAGCTTGTTTTGTGTGCAGTTTTCTGACGTACCTGCTTGCGCTGTTTGTGGGGAGAGTCTAACTGGTTTCTGAAGCGTTTTAGGCGATCGCCCACCGACTGCGGCAGAGGTTTCTCTAAAGCATATAGCTCTAAAGCGTATAGATAGTTATAGAGTTGATTCAACACTCTAAATTTGAACAGTTTCAGCCGAAATCGCTTGACATGTTTTTGGATGAGGTGATCCAGTTGTTGATTGGCATAGTCATAAAGCTCAAGGTCAATCTGATTGCGACTGGTAATCAGGTCTAATTCTTCGGCAGAGAGCGATCGCCGTTTTGGTCGATTTTGCGTCACGTTGGCTTTGGTATAAAAGGGCGTTGCCCAGCCAAATACTTCCTTGAGCAAAACTAACGTTTCATCAAACCGCTCTACCGTTCCCACGACGGCAAACTGCTCTTGTAAATGCTGCTTCGCTACCTCTAGCACCTGGGTAGAACATTGACCAAAGGGAACTAAAGCGGCCTCACCCCCAGCCACCATGCGGGCTTGGTGGTTATCGAGTTCTATCGACAACTCACTGGTGATGTAGTCCTTTAAACTCATCTGCTGGCCTGCGATTTGGGCGTGTAAATAATGAGTCGGAAACTTAAGCACGTAATAGTAATGAGACAAGGCGCGATCGACTGGGTTGCGTAGCAATGTGATGTAGGTCGAGGACTGAGGCAACAGGTCGTGCAGCCCAAAATTGAAGTGCCCCCGCACCACCTTCAGTTTTCGCCGCTGCGCTTCGGGAAGCTCCTGAAAATCCCGTAGCGATCGCCCTTCTATCCCTTCTTTAAGCGCAAACACCCGATTTAGCCCGTACTGGTGTGCCAAAATTTTGTTCAGTGTTGTGCCTGCCGCTTTGGGGATATGAACAAAAATAATGGCACGCCGCCGCCCACCAGCCTGTGTCATGCGGTCGGCGATCCCGATGCTCGGCGAACGGTAGCGTAGTCTGTCCCAGATTGCAGGGCGTGGCCATTGAGGGGAGCTAGACCTAGCGCATTTAGATCGGCTTCCACCATTAAGTAGACTAACTGCTCAAAGCTAACTGATGGCTCCCAGCCTAAAATCTGTTGGGCTTTGGTCGGGTCACCAACCAGCAGTTCTACTTCGGCAGGGCGCAGGTAGCGTTCATCAAACTCAACGTAGTCCTGCCAGTTGAGGTTGACATATTTAAAGGAAAGGTCTAAAAACTCATGAATCGAGTGGGTTTCACCTGTGGCAACCACGTAGTCGTCTGGCTGATCTTGCTGCAACATCAACCACATGGCACGCACATAGTCTTTGGCATAGCCCCAGTCTCGTTTTGCATCTAGATTACCCAGATACAGCTTTTTCTGTTGCCCTGCCATAATGCGGGCGATCGCGCGGGTAATTTTGCGGGTGACAAAGGTTTCACCCCGGCGCGGCGATTCATGGTTAAACAAAATGCCGTTGCAGGTAAATAGATCGTAAGACTCGCGGTAATTGATCGTTTGCCAGTGGGCATAGACCTTAGCGCAGGCGTAGGGACTGCGGGGGTAAAAGGGCGTGGTTTCTTTCTGAGGAATCTCTTGCACCTTGCCATACATTTCTGAAGAACCCGCCTGGTAGAAGCGGATTTGGTCACCCGTGCGGCCTTGGTAGTCGCGAATGGCCTCTAGCAATCGCAGCGTGCCCATGCCGACGGTGTCTACCGTGTATTCGGGCGAGTCAAAGCTGACCCGCACATGGGACTGTGCCCCCAAGTTGTAAACCTCTGCGGGTTTCACGTCTTCCAAAATGCGGCGCAACGTTGTGCCGTCCGTCAAGTCGCCATAGTGCAAAAACATCCGCACTGCGTCGTTGTGCGGGTCTTCGTAAATGTGGTCAATTCGATCGGTATTGAAGGTGGAGGTACGGCGGATGATGCCATGGACTTCGTAGCCCTTTTCGAGCAATAGTTCACTTAAATACGAGCCATCTTGACCCGTAATCCCTGTAATCAACGCGCGTTTCCGTTCCGTCATACGTCACTAAATCCTTTACACATATTGGTTGGGGCGGCGATCAGTCGATGCGTGAACGCCAAGCAGTGAACGGCAATAAGGTTATCGATCAGCCATGCGATCGCCCTACAGCCAGACTTCACAGCCCAGATCTCACAGCCAAGTCTATGCACTATTCTTCAAAGCATCTCATCCTATCCGAAAAAAAACATCTACGCGACCCCATCGGTTTGGATAACTGTCGGCAAATCACTAAGAATTACGCAAAGATCCCCGACTTCTACGATGGAATAGTCGCTATAACAGTTTTAGTCAGAAGTCGGGGAGCTAAACACCTTACGCGCAAGCCCTAATCACGAAAAATCTCAT
Source organism: Elainellales cyanobacterium (assembly GCA_038321765.1). Taxonomy (GTDB): domain Bacteria; phylum Cyanobacteriota; class Cyanobacteriia; order Elainellales; family Elainellaceae; genus CASBQJ01. The sequence continues at coordinate 3,088 of JBBQFG010000076.1, read as the reverse complement.
TAGTTATAGGCAGAACTTACGCAGTTGGATGAATTTGCCGACTTCATCAATAAACGACCTATGTTACGAGAGCCAATGAACTGTGCCTCGCGCTACCGTGGAACTACAATCGATATTTGACAATAGCGATTGGCGGTGCCTGGAGAACTTTGGAAAAATGCTGGAATTTTATCGTAACCATGTAGTAGAGAGAGCGGCGTTGGGCATTCCTCCCCTGCCTCTGTCGGCGGAACAAGTCTCTGATTTATGCGAGTTGCTCAAGTCTCCGCCAGTGGGGGAGGAAGCGGCACTACTGGCCATGTTGCGCGATCGCATTCCGCCTGGAGTAGACCAAGCGGCCTATGTCAAAGCCGGATTTTTGACGGCGATCGCCACAGGCACTGAGACCAGTCTTCTCGTGTCGCCGCTAGAGGCCGTTGAACTGCTGGGCACCATGATGGGCGGCTACAACGTGCAGTCGCTGATTGACTTGCTTCAGGTTGAGGATAGGGCGATCGCCGCTACCGCCGCCGCTGCCCTCAGCAAAATTCTGTTAGTCTACGATGCGTTTCACGATGTCCAAGAGCTAGGAGAGAGCGGCAATATCTACGCACAGCAGGTGATGAATGCTTGGGCTAATGCCGAGTGGTTCACCAATCGCTCTACCTTGCCTGACTCAATCACCGTCACCGTGTTCAAAGTTCCCGGCGAAACCAACACCGATGACCTGTCCCCCGCGCCCCTAGCCACCACCCGCCCCGACATCCCCCTACACGCCACGGTGATGCTGGAAACTCGCCAGCCCGGTTCTTTGGAGGCGATCGCCACCTTAAAACAAAAAGGCCACCCCGTTGCCTACGTAGGTGATGTGGTCGGAACGGGTTCGTCACGTAAATCCGCCATCAACTCTGTGCTGTGGCACATTGGCAACGACATTCCCTTTGTGCCCAATAAGCGCACAGGTGGGTACATTCTGGGCGGAAAAATTGCCCCTATCTTCTTCAACACAGCAGAAGACTCTGGCTCACTGCCGATTGAATGCGATGTGACGCAGCTAGAAACGGGCGATGTGATTACGATCTACCCGTACAAGGGCAAAATTACCAACGAAGCGGGCGAGGTCGTCTCGACCTTTACCCTCAAGCCCGACACGATTTTGGACGAAGTGCGTGCTGGGGGACGAATTCCCTTGCTGATTGGGCGCACCCTCACCGACAAAACCCGCGTGGCGCTGGGTTTGCCGCCCAGTGATCTGTTTGTCCGTCCAGCCCTACCTGCCGATACGGGTAAAGGCTTCACCCTGGCGCAAAAAATGGTGGGCAAAGCCTGTGGTGTGGTGGGGGTGCGTCCGGGGACATCCTGCGAACCCCACATGACCACCGTTGGCTCCCAAGACACCACCGGGCCAATGACCCGCGATGAGCTAAAAGAATTAGCCTGCTTGGGCTTCAGCGCCGATTTGGTGATGCAGAGCTTCTGCCACACGGCGGCCTATCCCAAACCTGTAGATATCAAAACTCAGCACGAGCTGCCCGACTTTATCAACCAGCGGGGCGGTGTGTCGCTGCGTCCCGGCGACGGCATCATTCACTCTTGGCTAAACCGAATGCTACTGCCCGATACGGTTGGAACCGGGGGCGATTCTCACACTCGCTTTCCGCTAGGAATTTCGTTCCCGGCCGGGTCAGGACTAGTAGCGTTTGCGGCGGCGCTGGGTGCCATGCCGTTAGACATGCCAGAATCGGTGCTGGTGCGCTTTAGTGGCACGCTGCAACCAGGGGTAACACTGCGGGATGTCGTCAATGCGATTCCCTATGTCGCTATGCAGCAGGGTAAACTGACCGTTGCTAAAGAGAACAAAATCAACGTCTACTCCGGCAAGATCATCGAAATGGAGGGCTTGCCCGATTTGCAGCTAGAGCAAGCGTTTGAGCTAACGGATGCTACCGCAGAGCGATCGGCGGCGGGCTGTACCATTAAGCTGAGCGAGGCCACCGTGGCTGAGTACCTGCGCTCTAATGTGGCTTTGCTAAAAAACATGGTTGCCCGTGGCTACGGCGATGCTCGCACTATTTTGCGTCGCGTGGCCAAAATGGAGCAGTGGTTAGCCAACCCCGTGCTTCTATCGGCTGACCCCGATGCCGAATATGCTGATGTGATTGAGGTTGATCTGGATCAAATTAAGCAGCCCATTCTGGCGGCTCCCAACGATCCCGATAATATTAAGCTGATGTCGGAGTGTGCGGGAGATCCGATTCATGAAGTATTCATTGGGTCGTGCATGACTAACATTGGGCACTACCGCGCCGCCGCAAAAGTGTTGGAGGGGGCTGGCTCTGTAAAGGTGCGCCTGTGGATTGCACCCCCCACTCGCATGGATGAGAAGCAACTGCGTGAAGAAGGCTACTATGGCATTTTTGCCGCTGCGGGTGCCCGAACAGAAATGCCGGGTTGCTCGCTGTGCATGGGCAACCAGGCGCGGGTAGAAGATGGCGTGACGGTGTTTTCTACTTCCACCCGCAACTTTAACAACCGCATGGGGAAAGGGGCACAAGTCTACCTCGGCTCAGCAGAACTGGCGGCAGTGTGCGCCTTGTTGGGTCGCATTCCTACGGTAGAAGAATACCTGGATATTGTGACGAAGAAAATTGACCCGTTTGCAGACGAACTCTATCGCTACCTCAATTTTGATCAGGTGGTTGGATTTGAGGATGAAGGACGGGTGGTTGCTTTAGAAGATATGCCTAGAATCGAGGATATTTTGGGCATACCTGTCGCTCAGTAGGAATGTTTCCTGAAATCCTAGGAATAGGACTTATGCAGTTGAATGACGTGGGGGGGGGGGCACGGCCCCCACCACCTTTTACTTAATTATTTTTTTTGTAATTTTTTTCTCAATTTATCTACTCTGACGAAGCAACCATTTTTTTCGTATTCAGTAAAGTTATATAATTTTTTTTTTAAATAATTAATTAAAAAAAATTTAAAAAAATTTAAAAAAATTTAAAATTTAAAATAAAAAACTTTGAATTTTGACTCAATCTGAAAATGTTTATAGTTGCACTGCTTCGTTTGGCCACGCAACGACAAATGTGGATGTTCTGATCGC
>JBBQFG010000075.1:0-20102 GCA_038321765.1 Elainellales cyanobacterium | reverse complement strand
AACTCAACTCTTTATATTGGCTGTTTTGTTTGACTATTTTGTTCAGAAACCCCCGACCAATGAGTGCAACACCCGGCATCAGCGGCGCGCACGAACGATTGATGATAAGAGGCGATATTTGCGTCTCTGTTGCATACCGTTAGTTAGCCATCACTTCGGAGCGCGATCGCCGTACCATAAACCTCAAAATACTGTCCCGTCAACAATCTCCTGCTATCTTGGCTCAAGATGCTAACAGATAAACTTTAGGTTACTGTCCTCACTGAGGACTTGCGGCATAACGATTGAGTTCAGCGGCGGCGATTACCCTTGGCATCCCAACCGACCATATTCATTCCGCCGCTGTAACGATTTGTTATGCATCTTGACTCGATGCACATACTATTCTGACGTATTCCGCTAATTCCTCTTCCTTTTCATTTTCCAAAAAACTTATGTTCCTTGTTTCATCACGATCTGCATGTGCAGATTCAGAAATGGCTGCAATAAGTCTAGAAACGTCATTATCTGGATTGAATTGGGGAACATTCATATATTCAAAAATGCTCGTGCCAATCTGCTTGCCAAGAAGAAACCCGCCAAGCCAAATCCGAACAGGGAGGGAATTAAGAAATCCACAAAGATAATGTGCCTCAGTTGCAGTATTGAATGAAGTAAAGTAAATTTTGTGATCGGGAATAATGATTTTATTCTGTACTAGCGAACTTTTATCGTCAGAAACGACCGCAGCACGAAATGATCCTGGTGACTGTTGTTCCATCCAGACAACTTTATAGGGGCTGAATGAGTAATCGCCAACACAATAGATAACGTAAAACGGTAAATGCCTCTGATAGCGCTTGTAAGAAGAACGATTTCTTAAGATGTTTTCATAATTCGTTACTGCTCAGGCTTAAAAAAGTGGAGATTTTTGCAAGGATGTGGTGTAAATGGAATAGTATGTGTGGTCAGTGACATGCTCCCCCGGTCAAGAGCTTTGAGTAAGAACAGCCCCAAACAATTAATCAGCCGAGAAGAGATCCGTGCAGGGTATCGGCAGGGAGAAGAGGCTGTGATTGCATTGGTGGAAGGATTACTGGAGAACCTTGAGAAACTGGAAACACGGGTGAGGGAGCTAGAAGGACGGTTAAGCAAAAATAGCCGCAACAGCAGCAAACCACCGTCTGGTGATGGATTTGGTGCGCGAACAAAGAGTTTGCGCACCCAAAGCGAGCGCAAATCGGGAGGGCAGCCAGAGCATTCGGGTCAAACGCTGGAGTGGCGCAGCGATGTGGAGCAGGTGGTGGCGCATCAAGTGGAACAGTGCGAAGGATGTGGAGCGTTGCTAGCGCAGGAGCCAGTCCAGGCGGTGTATGCGCGGCAGGTGCATGACATCCCCCCGGTGGGACTTCAGGTAACGGAGCATCAAGCCGAAGTCAAATGCTGCCCCCATTGCGGACTGGAGAATCAGGCTGCCTTTCCAGCCGAAGCCAAGAGTGTCGTGCAGTATGGCGCGAGGCTGAAAAGCATGATGGTATATTTGATGGAGGGTCAACTATTGCCATCACAGAGAACCTGCGAAGTCTTGAGTGATGTGTTGGGGGTAAAGGTGTCAGAGGGGACGCTTTACAATAGCCGAACCCAATGTTTTGAGCAATTAGAACCGATTAGCGATGCCATTCAAGCGGCGATTGTGGCATCCGAGGTGGTGCATTTTGATGAAACGGGTCTGCGGGTCAATGGCCAGTTGTGGTGGTTGCATGTGGCTTGTACCAGCGGGTTGACCTACTACTTTGTCCATGGCAAACGGGGACAGGTGGCGATGGATGCGATGGCGATCTTGCCGTCGTTTGAGGGCAAAGCGATGCATGACGGCTGGAAGAGTTATGACGGATATGCCTGCGAGCATTTTCTCTGTAATGCCCATCACTTGCGTGAGCTGATGTTTATCTGGGAGCGTTATGGGCAACCTTGGGCGTTTCAGATGATCCTGCTGTTGTGCACCATCAACCGTCAGGTGCGTGAAGCCAAAGACCAGGGTCAGAGCACGTTGTCTGCGGAACAGACCCAGTCATTTGAGACGCGCTATCAGACCATTGTCGAACAAGGGTTTGCCGCCAATCCCACCCTGCCGCCTCCATTGCAGGACTCACCCAAAAAACGGGGACGTCCCAAGCAATCCCCCCCTCGTAATCTTTTGCATCGCCTCCAAACCAAACAGACATCGGTGCTTGGCTTTATGGATGACTTCGCTCTGCCGTTTGATAATAATCAGGCAGAGCGTGACATTCGCATGATGAAGCTCAAGCAAAAGATCTCTGGCTGCTTCCGCTCCCCAGAGGGAGCGCAAATGTTTTGTCGCATCCGGGGTTACATCTCGACTCTGAGAAAACAAGGCACTAATGTCTTGGATGCTCTCATCGCTCTATTCTCTGGTCATCCTCAATCTCTGCTACTTCATTAGCCTGAGCAGTAACAAATCCTTACTAATTTAGGACTACCAACTTACAGAGACTAATGCTAATTTTTGGCATTGCATAATCAAGGCACGAGTTTGGCATTTAGGGAGATTCTGAGCGCGCTTCCAAACCCAAATTTAGTGATTAAAGTAGTTCAACCTAAATAAAAACCAAATTCTAAAACCCTACGCCGCCTACTGTGCGGGCGGCGCAGGGTTTTAGAATCTTATATTTAATTAAGCCCACCTACTTAGAATTGGCAGCGCTCAATTTCTTGGGCGCTTTTTCTGAAGCGCTTTTATAGTAACAAGATGGACTAATAATGAGATTTCAAGGCGGATGTGGCAGCAAGTGAACCAGCAGCGCGTACAGCACATTGTGAACACATACCAACTAGCAGGAGCCGACTCCACCGAGTTCAACCGGGCTTTAGAAAATTGGATGGGGGTCTATGTGGCTCCTTTAATTGAGCTGGCGTTGGTTGAAACATTGATCGATGGTTGGATAACCATACCAATGCCACGCGGGTTAGATTTTCTGCATCGGGTGCAAGAACGACTTTCCCAGTGGGAGAGTCAACCAATTGTTAGTACCCTCACTCCCGAACAATTCCACCAGATTACCGGACTTGATCCCGCACCCGTGTTTGGCAGTAACGGTATGTCGATAAACCGAATCAGGGTGTAAATCTACGTTCCGCCATCTTTGAGTGATACGGCGATCGCCACCACACCATATACCTCAATCTGCTGCTGTCGCAGACACTGAGCCGCCACTTGAACGGTTGCACCCGTTGTGAAAATATCATCTAGTAACAGCACCGAACCGCGCAGTGGACGGCGTAGCAACCCATTACTCACCTGAAAGGCGTCAGCTAAGTTTTTCATGCGCGCCCCACCAGACAAACTAAACTGCGCCTCAGTTGCTCGTACCCGCACCAATCCCTCCGGGCACAGCGGCAATCGACTCACCTGACAAAACGCATCGGCCAATAACGCGGCTTGGTTAAACCCTCGCTGGGCTTGCTTATCTGCATGGAGCGGAATTGGGATCACAGTCAGGGGTGGGCTAGCGATCGCCGCTTTTAACCAGGCCTGCCCTAGCATTTGCCCCAGCGGACGAGCGACAGCGCGCTGCTTGTCGTACTTCAGTGCGGCGATCGCCTGCTTGAGTGCTCCCCCATAGATTCCCCAAGGAAATAAGGGTAGCGGCTTCTGCCAAAATCGCGAGACATCATTGACCTGACAATGCTGCACTCGCCGCAAACAGTCTCGGCAAAATACCCCCTCTGCTACCCGCTCACACAGAGGGCAATTCAGCTTCAAAAACAAATTAAGCAGCGGGGTCAACGATTGCATAACAGGGTTACTCTAACGGTCGACTGTAAACGGTGAGACCCTAAATATTGCGGGCATCGCTTAATCTGGGTATGAATTTTTTTGAAAGGGGCGCTCCGCGACCCTTTCAAAAAAAACATATATGAAATCAGCAACACCATATTGTGCTCAACCAAGCCTGTGTCAGACATCGCCTTTCAGTCTTCCAAAACCCAATTGGGTAGTCCTAAATTGGTAATGATTTTTTGATGGGCGGGCTTAGCCCGCCCATCAAAAAATCATTACATCAATACCACTACCCCAATTGTTTGTATAAGAAGCATACTGAGCATGATATCCAGACGATACAGTTCAACAGTTCGGGAATTCCTCTACTGGGACAACTGGTGGCTAGCCAGCACATGAGTTATCCTTAAGATCCGTAACACCTGAGCGTACAGTTATCTGCGTGATTTGTTGTCCATGATTCGGTCTCTGTTGCTTGACAACATGTGACAGACAAGATAACGATTCATAAATCTATCGTTCCACATTGGTCTGATAGATCTAACATAAGTCATGTCATTTATGCGCCTTACCTCGGCTTGCAGTCGAGTCATTGGGATTGAAGGTTCTGAATTGCTCAGATTCAATCACAATTAGCCCTTGAAGGCCGCATTGAGTGACTGTTCCCTATAGGTTGATCCAACTTAACTAAACAAAACACCTGACAAAACTGACAAACATGCCAATTGCTCTGACGAAGCAGAATCGCGATTTACCAACCATTAACGAGCGTATTCGCTTTCCCAAAATTCGAGTTATCGATACCGACGGCTCAATGCTGGGACTCATGATTCCTCGTGATGCGCTCAAGATCGCTGAGGAAAAAGAACTGGATTTGGTGCTGCTCAGTGATAAAGCAGATCCTCCGGTCTGCCGAATCATGGACTACGGCAAGTACAAGTTTGAACAAGAAAAAAAGACGCGAGAAGCCCGCAAAAAGCAGCATACGTCTGATGTAAAAGAAGTGAAGATGCGCTACAAAATTGAGCAGCATGACTACAATGTCTGCGTCAACCGGGCAGAGCGCTTCCTCAAAGCAGGCGATAAAGTAAAGGCTACGGTCATGTTCCGAGGCCGCGAGATTCAACACAAAGACCGAGCAGAAGAACTGCTGAAAAAGCTGGCAACAGACCTGCAAGCCTTTGCTGAATTGCAGCAAGATCCAAAGCAAGAAGGTCGGAACATGACAATGTTCCTGTCTCCTAAAAAAGTCTAATCAACCCTATCTAAATAATTTAGGGGTGGTGGGCAATGCCTACCGCCCCTAAATTTTGTTTATCCTCTAACAATTCGGGTAGTGGTATTGATGTAATGATTTTTTGATGGGCTGGCTTCGCCCGCCCATCAAAAAATCATTACCAATTTAGGACTACCACAATTCGAGGTAGAGAAGGCTTTCCGCTCTAAACTACCTTGGTTTCTAAGTAGTAAGCGTAACAAATATAAGAGCCTAAGACCTACGTTGCCCACTGCGCGGACAATGTAGGTCTTAGGCTTTAGCTCTCGATACATACTGCAATTTAAACTGCCCCCTATCGCACTTAGCAGAAAACATCGTAAAAACTAGCAAGAAGAATTTAGAGGAAATCCTCCCTCGCTGATAATTTCAGAAACAGAATTGGGAACGCTGGAGGCAGAACCCCTAGGAATTTAAGCCATTCATCAAAAATGGATTCAAATTTTTCAAGGGGTTGTTGTACAGTTAGACATTATTTTAGAAATTCTAAGTTAAACCAAGTCCACGTTGAGAACTGTAGTTTTAGCCCTCACCCCCAGCTCCTCTCCCAAAGGGCGAGGGGAGCCGGAAAAGCTTTCAAAGTCCCTCTCTCCAGGGAGAGGGCTTAAAGCCTTCGGCATATATGAAAAGGGTGAGGGAAAACTCTGGGTTTCAAGTTAGACGAGGTTTATCTCACTAGATAAAATATATCGAAGCTATTCTGTCTCTGCTGTAAAACTTTGAGCTGATATAAAGCCCTTTCAAGGTTAGTAGAGAGCAACTGAAGACGTTTGGCAAACGTAGCCCAGACTACGAGGCAGGCACGCGAACTTGCATGGAACTGAAGGGTTGGACAGAGAGTAAGGACAAGAAAATACCCGGACGACGATTTCTGCAATGGCTAAATCTGCGTCCTGAGGAGAGTGAGCGCACCTTTTTAATGTTTGCATTCTACACATTTACCTCCATGGGGGTGTTGTGGTTAGAAGTAAGCGTGGCGGCGCTGTTTTTAGGCGAGTATGGTGCAGACACACTGCCCTGGATTTACATTGTCAGCGCTGGCATTGGCACAATTTTAGGGGTCGTCTACTCTCGACTACAGAAATTTTTACCGCTGCGTCGCGTCATTGTGCTGATTGCAGTGGTCATGGCTCTACCCCTGTTGTTGCTGAGGTTTGGGCTGTTTATCTTGCCGGGGTATACCGTCTTCTTAATGCGGCTATGGCTAGAGGCAATCTATGTTCTGAACGAACTCAATACGTCGATTACGGCGAATCAACTGTTCAATATTCGCGAGATTAAGCGAACTTACCCGCTAATTAGCAGCGGGGTGCTGGTTGCTGATGTGTTGAGCGGTATTTCGCTGCCGTTTTTGCGATCGCTTGTTGGCATTAACAATGTCGTTACTCTGGCCGGTGTAATGCTGCTACTAGGAGCAGGGGTTCTGCTATATCTGAGCCAAGTGTATCAACAGTTTTTTCCTGACTCACCCCGGCGACGGCTACAAGAGCGCCAGCCTGATTTTACAACTCGCCGCCTACGCGGCCCCTTACAACGCTATGTCGTGTTGCTCGTCGCATTTTTTGTGATGGCACAGGTGCTGTGGCTACTGCTGGATTTTCAATATCTGGCGCAGCTTGAGCAAAATATGAGTGCCGACAAAATTGCCGACTTCCTGGCTCTGTTTAGTGCCGTGTTGGGTGTGTTTGAGCTGGGTGTACAGTGGTTTATCTCAAGTCGAGCAATCGAGCGTTTGGGCGTGTTTATTGTCACCATGACACCGCCCGCGCTAATTTTTGTGGTGAGCTTGCTGTCGCTGACGGGGCGATTGAACTTATTTTGGGGCGTTATGTTACTCAAGTTTGTAGACGAGTTGCTGCGTTACACCATTCTTGCCAGTACAGGCCCCGTGCTGTTTCAACCGATTCCCGATAATGTTCGTGGCCGAATTCAGGCTATGGCACGGGGGATTGCCGAACCACTCTCGACTGGAGTGACAGGCGTAGGGATGCTGATTACCCTATGGCTATGTCAGCGGCTGCTGGGGAGCGCCGGAGAAGCCATATTGCAGTACGGCCAAAGCCTAATCTTTATCTTTCAGATTATGCTGTTTGGCTTCCTCTGGTTTGTAACGGTATGGCTGCTGCGATCGCGCTACCTAGAACTGCTGGTCATGAGTGCTGACCGGGGAGAATTAAGCCTGTCAGAGGTCGATCTTCGCAGCTTTAAGCGCGCCGTGGTAGAAGCGTTAGGACGCGGAAGTGAAGCTGATAAGAAATCATGCATTGAACTGTTATCGCATATCGACCCGAAGGGCGTAGGCGAAGTTCTAGCTCCATTGCTGGGTGACTTTACGCCAGTCTTACAGCAGCAAAGTCTGGATGTGATGGCCGAGCATCCAAATCCGCTCTATTTACCCCAAGTGCGATCGCTACTGACGCACCCACTATCGCCAGAAGTCTTGGCGCTAGCGCTTCGCTACATTTGGCTAACCGACCCTGAACCCGACGTCCAGCAGCTTCATGACTACCTCCGTCCAGAGTTAGACCCTGAAGTGCGAGGCACCGCAGCGTCTCTGATGCTGCGACGTGGTAACCCACAGCAAAAAGCAGAAGCAACCAATACACTGCGGCGAATGCTCACCCACAAGCAAGAGCGTGAGCGGGTTATGGGCTGCCGCGCTCTAGGGGAAGCGGTTTATATGCAGTCGCTACGAATTCACATTGAGAAGCTGCTAAAAGATAGCTCACTGCGGGTGCGCTGTGCGTTGTTGGAAGCGATCGCCGCCACTCGCTTAGAGGAATACTATCCATCTTTACTCAAAGGCTTGTACTACAAATCCACCCGCGAAGCGGCTATTCAATCACTCGTTCGATTAGGAGATGAAGCAGTGCCTATGTTGGCCAGCCTTGGCGCAGATATCTACAAACCTGAGTTAGTCCGCACCTGTGCCTGGAAAACCCTAGGAAGCATTGGCACCCCAGAAGCCGTAAACGCCCTGGTTAACCACCTGATAACGGCTTGGGGTGTAACCCGTCGCACTATTCTCCGCATTTTACTCAAACTGCCTAACGAAACCGGCATTGATGCGGTAGCAGATAGCTTAGGACGCAGCGGTGTAGAGGCTTTGATTAATCAGGAACTCTTATTGATTGCTCAAACCTATGCCTGCGCTCTAGATTTACCACCCGAAACTGTCCCTGGGCGAGAAGCGGATCTGCTGCGCCGTGCTCTACACGATTTGCAAGACGATGCTAAACAGCGCATTTTTCTGCTGATGCGTTTACTTTACCCGTCTGGCACCATTCAGGCCGCCGCCTTTAACCTCCAGTCAAATTCCTGGGAGACAATGGCACGAGGGCTAGAAATTTTGGATAATACCCTCGACATCCAAAGCAAACAAGCCTTGCTTAGTGTTTTGGATCAGCGTTCTGATCTGGAAAAGTTAGAAAGTCTCTCCGATTTCACCACGTATACGACCATGCTACCGAGCCAGCGGCTGCGGCATCTGCTCGAAATTCGCCATTTCCTGTCAGACTGGGGATTAGCCTGCTGTTTTCATCTGGCGCGACAGTGTCGCTGGAGCCTGACACCAGAACAAATCTTTGCCTGTCTAAAACATCCTACGGGTTTTGTCAGAGAGGCTGTACTGTCTTATCTAAGCGTGGCATCCCCTCGTACGCTTCAAGAGTTGTTGCCCCTGCTCAAAGACGATCCTGATCGGCTCGTGATTGCCCAGGTTAAACATCTGATCACCACCTTGGGACTAACCCCCTTGCTCTTGGACGAGTCCGGCGCAGCGCATAACGGGAATGGGTTTGCTGGATTTTCTACTCGCTTAAAACCTATCTAAACTATCTCCACTAACCCAAGTATCTCTATTAACAATGCCTGTAACAATGCCTGTAAATGATGCCTACTCTTAAATTACTAAAGTCCCAGAGCCTTTTCGTGTGCCAGAACTTTACCAATTGTCCACCCTGGCTAGCGGTTTGAGTAGTTTAGGCTGGGCTGCAAAATAATTAGTACTGCCCAAGATGCATCTAAAGCCCTATATTTTCTTTTATGTTAACCAGTGTCGATCGCCTGTTATTCGTCCGAGGAGTTCCCATCTTTCAAGAATTGCGGGACGACTTTCTAGTGCGGTTGGCATCCATTATGGATGAGCTGGCGTTTCCAACGAAACACACAATTTTCACCCAAGGACAAGAGGGGCGATCGCTCTATATCATTGTCTCTGGTAATGTTCGAGTGCACTTGGGCGATCGTGAGTTAGCGCGGTTAAGCCAGGGGGCTTGTTTTGGGGAAATGTCGGTGTTTGATGCCGAACCTCGCTCTGCCTCAGTAACTACCACCGATCCATGTGAATGTCTCATGTTGACCCAGCAACAGCTATACGAGGCAATTGAAGAAACGCCAGGTATTGCTGTTAATGTGATTCGGCTGCTCTCTCGCAGAATTCGCGAACAAAATTTAAAGATCAACAAGCTTCAAGATGGAGCAGGTCGGCGGTTGCCTACCATGATCTACGAAAAACTATCAGGCCTATAAACACATTAGGACTTAGGCATTGCTTAATCTGGCTATGAAATTTGTTTTGGGAGCCGCGCGGAGCGCGGCTCCCAAAACAAATTTCATAGCTATAGCCATAGACGGATTGGTTAGGACGGGGTGCAGGGGTTCCACCCTGCACCCCCTTTGATCCCAGTGTCCTAACCTTTGTGGCGACAGCTATACAATCAGCAACACCAGGACTTACACAAACATAAAAAACCCGGCGGTGAGCCGGGAAAATGAGTGAGGAGTGCGTATCGTCTAAACTATAAACCGAGGATATGACAACGACATGACACTCCTGGGACAAGAGTATGAATCACTATTGCTCAGTTCAACTAAGTAGTTCAACCTAAATAAAAACCAAATTCTAAAACCCTGCGCCGCCCGCACAGCGGGCGGCGCAGGGTTTTAGAATCTTAATATTTAATTAAGCCATTCTTCGGTAGGGGCGAACGGCCGTTCGCCCCTACCAGCAATCAAATTCCCGATCTTATTAAATCCATAATCCTTAGCGGGAAAATAACCGGAAATAAACGGAGGTGAGCAGTTCTTTCACAGGAAAGGCTATATAAGTGATGGGATTAATCGTAATCACAATATTGCGAAAATCACGCTTGGCCAGCGCTACGATCGCCCTCGCGACAAAGTTAGAACTCATGATCCCAATCGGGTTTAGGTTGCTTTTGAAGGGTCCTAAAATTAACTTGCGAATAATACAAGGGGAGTCTAAGCGCCGCAGCGTAATCAAATCGCCCAGGGTGCGCTTAGAGAGTTCATAAAGTGGGCTAAAGGCAGGCCCTACCTCCGCTTCAGACGTGTTGATCCACAGCTCTTTGATAGCTTTATGCTCAGACTTTTGCACCGTGGCCAGAAACAGCTCTGCCAGATTCCAGGCTGAAAAGGTATTGACAGCAAACGACTGTTGAATGGCAGCGGGTGTGCGATCGCCATGCACGTTAATCCCGTGGTTAATGATCAAGATATCTACAGATTTGAGGCGATCGCCCAATTCATGCTCTGCCCCAGGTTGCCATGCCAATACCTCAACCCCCGCTTCAAACTGAGGGTTCTCAGAGGTCGTAATCGCAATGACTTTTGCGCCCTGCTGCATCAATCGCTCAATTAAGGCGTTGCCCAGTGAACCCGACGCGCCTGTAACCCCAATCACCTTTCCCTTCAGCGACAGCGCCGTGCCCAATAGCTTATCCACAATAGTAAAGTGACCACAAAAATAGGCATTGCCCTGGTCAAAGTGGTGCCGCCAGTGATAAGTGCGATTCACCGTCCACTGAGTCGGAATTTCAACCAAATCACCGGGTTTATGAGTCAGGTCAGTTTGCAGCAACAGCCCTTGAGAGCGGGCACAAGCCGTCAACAAAAAGCCAGTTGAGTAAACGCACCCAACCAACATGGCTGGATTCTGTAACAGCCACGCTACTAACGCTCCAATTCCCACCATTGCCAACGACTCAGGAACATCGTTGTGCAACTGCGCCTGTTGATAGGCAGCCAGACTAGTAATGCTGAGATCGCGGCGGTAAGCTTTGTGATGAAGATTGTGCGATCGCTGGAGAGGTGCCCAATAGTGCCCCGCAATGTGGAACACGTCCCTAACCAGTTCCGCAAATACAATCGAAACCAATCCAACAATAACTGTGCTTAGAACCGAGCTAGCCGCCATTTTGCAAGTATCAGAAAGGTATCAAATTCGGTGAAATCACTGTGCAAGGCTCGAAAGCACATAGCAGTCTAAGGATTCTGTGAAATGGGTTGTAAGAAATAGGGTTTGATCAAATCCTATTTCTCACAACCCACTAAGGATTACAAATTAATTAACCTCTTTTTACTATGGCTCAATTTTTACCGAGCGAATCTTATCGCCTTGACGAATGGCATTAACCACATCCATGTCCTCAGTTTTGCCAAACGTAGTGTGCATACCGTCTAAATGAGGTTGGGGCGCATGGCAGATGAAAAATTGGCTACCACCCGTGTCCTTGCCCGCATGAGCCATCGACAGAGTTCCGGCCAAATGCTTGTTGGAATTGATTTCACACTTGATTTTATAGCCGGGACCCGCCGTTCCTGTACCCTCGGGGCAGCCACCTTGAATCATGAAGTTGGGGATGACCCGATGAAAGTTAAGCCCATCGTAGAAGCCCTTATTAGCCAGATCGGTAAAGTTCTTGACGGTGTTGGGAGCATCTTGCTCGAACAATTCGAGATGGATAGTGCCCTTGTCGGTTTCCATGATCGCGCGAGTCATCTGATCTCCTAAATAGTCTTCAACAGTAAATTAGTCTTCAGCAGTAAATTTCAGCCGTCTTGCAAATATCTTGAATCAGTTCGATCTAGATATTCTTTGCTGTGAAGCCTAGTTTATCAAGACTCTAACCGAGAGCACCGTCTAATTTAGCAAGTGTTGGCAATTCTCATCTGGTCTTGGAGCTAGGCGAGGACTCTCCTAACTCTAGGCTCTGTTTTAGTCTGCTGATAGTGCAAACCTTTGGAACCGGGGGCTTTGAGAGCAACCGTCTCTTAAACGCGAACAACCAGGGGGAATTGGGCTAAGCCCGATCTTCAAAAAATCATCACATCAATCTCACTACCCAAATAGGAACCCAGAGCAGTGTAGGGTATACAGTTGAATTCTTGACGGCTTTTACAACTTGCGCGACACTGTCTATAAGATTAAACTAGTCGGTATTGTTAAGTTTAGTTAACTTTCGACTCAGAATAATGCGATAGATCACAATTAAAGTAGTAGTAATCCAATAAGCGGCAGAGTCTAGGCGCTTTTAAGCACCTCCAACGGTACCGGGATAGATTATTGCGTGACTTTGCCCTAACTGAATCTAGGTTTTAGTCGGTTTTTAGAGTTTCTCAGTAGCGTGACAAATTTATGGAAACGCTGGAATTCATTATTTATCCAGACGGTCGAGTTCAGGAAAAGGTCACGGGCATCATTGGGGCATCCTGTGCTGAAGTGACAGCGGCGATTGAGGCTCAACTGGGTCAGGTTCTAGACCAGGAGCCAACTTCGGAGTATTTCAAAGCGAATGTAAATCAATCTGCGTCTTTGCAGACGCAGACATCTTTGAGTGAGTGGTAGTTTTTTGTTCCGTTTGTAACTAGCCTGTTAAATATACCTATGTCACACTTTAGCCAGATTAAGACCCAAATCCGTGACCTCGCTTCTTTGGAAGCTGCTCTCACTGACATGGATATCAGTTGGAAGCGTGGCCCTCAAGCCGTCAGGGGCTACCGTGGTCAAACCCATGCCGCTGAAGTCGTTATCCCCCAAGACAACGGCTATGATGTTGGCTTTAGCTGGAATGGTCATGAGTATTCCCTGGTCGCAGATTTGCAGTATTGGCGGCAGCCTCTTTCGGTAGATGGCTTTGTCAACAAAGTAACTCAGCGTTACGCCTACCACACGGTGGTTAAAGAGACAGCTCGCCAAGGGTTTCAGGTAGCAGAAGAGCAATGTCAGCAAGATGGCTCCATTCGCTTGGTTGTGCAGCGCTGGAATGCTTAGGTGATAGTAGGGTAATCTAGCCATTTAGCATTGTCTAAAGTCCACTGTCTGAAGCCTACTCTCTGAAGTCTGCTGCTCGGTTTGAAGATAACCGCTGTGAAGATTTCCGTGCCGCAAGGGTCGGCCTAAAGCTGGCCTTTTGTGCATCTGGCTCATTTAGCCCGGAGTTTAAAATGAACGAGTTTGACGTGCCCTCTCTAGATTCAACTGATGCGCTCTTTCTGGGGGATGCTCCAACGGGCTTGGAGCCAGAACTGGGTGGAGCTTGGCGGGATGCCTCAGAGCGCACCGGGCTTGAGCCGGAACTAGGCGGGGTAGTGCGGCAGCGGGGCGTATATGTCGATGAAGTGACGTGCATTGGCTGTAAGCACTGTGCCCATGTAGCACGCAACACTTTCTATATTGAGGAGTATCACGGGCGATCGCGTGTAATTCGTCAAGATGGCGATTCCGATGATGTGATTCAAGAGGCGATCGACACCTGCCCAGTCGATTGCATTCACTGGGTTGACTATACAGAGCTAAAAACCCTAGAAGCGGATCGACAGTATCAAGTGATCCCAACAGCAGGGTTTCCGATTGACCGCTCACAAATTGCAGCGAACCTGCGCCGTCAGCGAAGAAACAAAGCCCGCGACCAGGCGTAAGGCGCGATCGCCCTACAGCAGATTTGCCCCACAGCAGATTTGCCCCACAGCAGATTTGTCCTACAGCAAATTGAGAGGATCAACGTCAATTGTGAGGCTGACACTGGCAGGGAGATGCGATCGCATCTCCGCCAAATCGGGCGGTGTAGAACGTTGGGGCGACTGTCCTTTTAGCAAAATTTGCCAGCGATAGCGGTTGGCGACACGGGCGATCGCAGCAGGTGCTGGGCCGAGGATCTCGTCATCAGAGAGGTGCGATCGCAGCCGATCGGCTAGCGCCAGCGCCGTGCGCTGAACCACCTGCCCATCCAACCCGCTCAGCCGCAGTAAAATCAGCCGACCGTAGGGTGGATAGGCTAGCTCGGCTCGGTGCTGTAGCTCGGTTTGAACAAACGGTTCATAGTCATATCGCTGAACGGCTTCAATTACCGGGTGCTCAGGCGAATAGGTCTGCATCAGTACCCGCCCTGGTTCGCTACCTCGTCCGGCTCGTCCTGCCACTTGCAGCAACGTTTGAAAGGCTCGTTCGCTGGCGCGATAATCCGCTAGGTGCAGCAATCCATCCGCTGCCACTACCCCCACCAGCGTTACTTGAGGCAGGTCAATTCCCTTAGTTAGCATTTGCGTCCCCACTAGCACGTCAGCCTCGCCTTGGGCAAATTGGGTCAGCAACGTGCGGTGTGCTCCCTTGGCGCGGGTGGTGTCACTATCGAAGCGGAGGCAGCGCAGTTCAGGTAGTTCTCGCTCCAGTTCTTGCATAACTCGCTGAGTACCACTACCAAAATTTTTTAGATAGGGCGAACTACAGGCTGGACATTGGTTGGGATGGCTCTGTCCATAGCCGCAGTAGTGGCAGCGCAGCGATGCGGTGCCGCCTTCGTGAGTTTGATGATACGTCAGCGAAATATCGCAGTGAGGGCAGTTCATCACATAGCCACAATTGCGACACGAGACAAACGTGCTGTGCCCGCGCCGATGGATAAATAGCAGCCCCTGCTGTTGGCGCGACTGCAAGTTTCGCAGGGCATCTTGGAGCGATCGGCTAAAGATAGAGCGATTGCCCTGCTGAAGTTCTTGCCGCATATCGATCACTTCGACAGGCGGCATGGGGCGAGCATGAACGCGGGTGGGCAGAGAGAGATACAGGCAATTGGGCTGAAGCAAGGTTTGGTTGGTGGCCTCACTGGTCGGCAAGTCGGCTGTATTCGTTCCTATCACAGCATGAGGCGTGCCTATCACAGCATGAGGAGCGATCGCCGCCCAAGTTTCGAGCGACGGAGTAGCCGATCCCAAAATCAGGGGGCATGGCTCTAGCTCGGCACGCCATTGAGCCACGGTGCGAGCGTGGTAGCACGGGGCTGGTTGGTCTTGCTTAAAGGTGCCATCGTGCTCTTCGTCTAAAATAATCAGTCCCAGATTGGGTAGTGGGGCAAAGACAGCAGAGCGGGTGCCAACCACTAGTTGAGGCGTACCGCTGAGCATTTGTCGCCAGGTATCGTAGCGTTCGCCATCAGACAGGGCGCTATGGTAGACCTGAACCGCACTGCCAAACCGAGCGCGAAATCGATCGGTAAGCTGCGGCGTTAAACCAATTTCGGGCACCAAGACCAAGACTGATTTACCTTGCTCTAGCAGCGGGGCGATCGCCTGGGCATACACCTCAGTCTTTCCCGATCCGGTCACACCATGCAGCAATACGCGGTTAAATCCCTGTAGAGTGGCGATCGCCTGGACTGCTGCCGCCTGCTCAGACGTTAGAGACTTAGCTTGATCGGCTACTATGCGAGGGCTGTTCTCTGTCCGCAGCACTTCGCGCAGTTGGATCACCACACCACCCTTTTGCTCTAAACTTTTGACCACCGAAGAGCTAACCCGGCAAATTTGCAAGAGTTCTTGCAGCCACAATTCGCCGCCCCGCCGCTTCAAGACATCCAATACTTCCTGCTGGCGAGGGCTAAGATCTAACAGCCCCGGTGTGACTGCCAGAGTGACGGCTTGCCGCTGCTTAGGGCGAATCGGGGTGGGCGTTTCCAAATAGCTTTCCACCCAGCCTTGATTCAACAATTCTTGTAGGCCGCTTTTAGCCCCTTTGACCTGCCGCTGCAAATATTGCCAGGTGTAGTCTCCAGCTTTTTGAGTTTGCAAAAGTGACAGTAGCTGCTGAGCCGCAGGGTTCATGCAGCGAGCAGCGGCTGGTAGGGCAGAACGGTTGAGGCGAATGCGCCGCTGCGATCGCCCCAACAATCCCGGCGGCAACGCGGTTCGCACCACCTGCATCAACGAAGTGCAGTAATAGGTGGCCACTCGCTGCAACAAGTCCCAGTAACTCGGTGGAAAAAAGTGACGGCATACAACCTCTTCCACATCGCGGACGGTATCTGGGTCGAGAGCGTTGGGCAACACTGCCACTCGACGAATGGCAATAGCACCCACCTGCTGTCCACCAAACGGCACACTCAACACATCTCCCGCTTGTACCGTTAATTCGGGAGGAACGCGGTAGGTATAAAACCCTTGGGCACCAGGACAATCGACTAAAACTTCCGCCCAAGGAAACGAGGTTGACACCGAGTAGGGCGATCGCCCCTCTGCCAAGGTCAGGCTAGAAAAATCAGCAGTCGCATCTAGCAAAACAGAATTCCTCAGCACTGGAACGATTCAAGCTAGGCATCTAAACCCAGGAAGGGCTAAATCCTTCTCCTAGTTTAGAGCGGTTTAGGGTAGCTTTAGAGCGAGCCGATTGTCTGAATGCTATATGGGGCGATCGCTTCAGAAAATCTAGCTCAACCAACTTAACAATCTACATCAACTGATTTGCAGATTTTTCTCTTTCAAAGAAACCGATTAAGACTGGAACCAATGATAGTGATCACGATTTAATCTATTGGGCAACCGGTGATGTACTGCATTCCGGTGATGGTGCCACCTCCTGGAACCAATGATAGTGATCACGATTTAATCTATTGGGCAACCGCACGTTTATATCCTCTCTCCCTCCCTTGAGAATCGCCGATCAACTCCATCTAGAGAAATCGGATCTAGTCACTGATCGGGGGCAATCAACATTGCGATTGATTGCGATCAAGCAGGTAGACCAAGTCGCGATTCAAGCTAATCAAAGCGGAGACGATCCGCGATCAATTTGGCAACGGAACATGAGCAGGTGTCCTCTCTCCAAACTTATTCTCTGCTCATAAGTAACAGCCATAATTCCGCTAGAAATTCTAGACCCCACTCCACTTGCTGCCATGGCAGCAGAGAGATTTTAAGCGTGATCTATAAGGTTAACCATGGATTTACTGCCAACTAAAACTATTCCTGAGAGGGGGAGACCTGTTGGCTTTACTCGGCGTGAACAATAGAACTGCCTTAGCATTCAACCCGAATTCGTGATGCAACCTAGGGCAAAACTCCTGTTGTAGATCATGTTTTAGATCTATCTTGCCCTTAATGATTAAGATAGTTATTCAAATCGTGATCCAAAACTTAGAAATTTAGTTCCAAATGTACCCATATTGGGACTAAGAGTGTTAAAGTTTGCACAACTGTTTTAGCGATAAATAACGTAGCAAGGGTTAGGTTTCTTCCTGCGATCGCTAAGCTAGTGAAATCTTTTGTTGATTGATTTGCCCGCTGGGTTTACTCACGAATATAAGAACCTCGCCTAGATTTAACTGGACAGTTCTAAGGTCAGCCATTTTTTCAGGGATGCTTCTCAACGCTTTAAAGAGTTTTCCACAGAGTTTTCCACAGGTACGACGGATACGTGTAAACAGTAGTTAGGAATGTCTTCTTTATATGGCAGCACTATTTAATCGCAATTCTGAACCGATCATTGATGAACCCGATGTAACTTCAGCTCTTACCTTTGGACTAGATACTCGTTTTAATGGCAACTTTTTTGAAAATCTGGACACTCACCTGACAGGCTCTCATCTATTAGACGCTATTGATGTGGAGAGCATTGACAGCGATCGCCCTGGGACACTCGATGAAACTGCCGAGAATCCAACCATAGAAATTGATGACGACCCCATCGACCTTGAATTAATGGGTGAGTTTTCGTCGGATCAAAAAGAGGAATCTGGAGAGGAAAATGATGACGATGCTGCCGAAAGGATAGCAAGCAACTATTCACTGGGGTATCGCAAAACAGCATCTGATGACGCTGTTGGCGCTTTCTTTAAAGAGATGGCGCGCTATCCATTACTAAAACCGGGCGAAGAAATTGAGCTGTCTCGCCAAGTGAAGTTTTTAGTTGAAGTAGAAGAGGTGCGCCTTCGCCTGAATGAAAATTTGGGACGGACAGCCGTCAAGACCGACATCGCCGCTGAGTTTAATCTCACAGAACGGCAGCTCGATCAACGCCTTCATCGCAGTCGCACCGCCAAACGTAAAATGATTCGCTCTAACTTGCGACTGGTGGTTTCCATTGCCAAGCGGTATCTCAATCGGGGTGTGCCGTTTCTAGATCTGATCCAGGAAGGAGCACTTGGTCTCAATAGGGCTACCGAAAAATTCGACCCAGACAAAGGGTATAAGTTTTCTACTTATGCATATTGGTGGATTCGTCAAGGCATTACCCGCACCATTGCCAACGACGCTCGCACCATTCGCCTTCCCATTCATATTGTTGAAAAACTCAACAAACTCAAAAAGGCTCATCGCGAATTACGTCGCGATCTCAACCGCAACCCAACCGAAGCAGAACTAGCAGCCGCGCTTGATATTCCAGCCGATCAATTGCGTAACTTACAGCAAGTACGGCGGCGTTCCTTATCGCTCAACCACCGGGTCGGGAAAGGCGAAGATACAGAACTGATGGAATTACTGGAAGACAGTAGCACCCAGTCGCCGGAAGCAAAAATGAGCGAAGCAATGATGCGTAATGAAATCTGCACGGTGTTGGCAGATGTACTGACCGAGCGTGAAAAAGACATTATTTCGCTGCGCTACGGGCTGTTAACCGGAGAAACCCACACGCTAGAAGAAGTCGGCAGCCTCTTCAACCTTTCCCGCGAACGTGTCCGCCAGATTCAAACCAAAGCCATGCGAAAATTGCGCCGACCTCAGGTAGCTGCACGTTTGAAGGGCTGGCTGCGATAATCTGGGGAGGGCAATGACAAGAGAGATGACCACTTAAAAGGTTCATCCTCAAGCGTTTGCAAATTATTGTGTGATCTAATTGCACCGACTGGCAACGCCTTTCACTTCCCTAATCTAACGTCTCCACCCTTCTATCAATGGACTCTATCGTAGATCGCCCAATTCTTCGCTCCGCTGAACCCGAAGATGCAGATGCCCTCTTTGGCTTAATCAAAGCTCTAGCAGACTATGAGAAGCTATCTCATGAGGTAACGGGCGATGCCGCCTCTTTAGCCGCACATTTGGGAGACAAGAAAACAGAAACTTCATGGCCAGAGCGACCAATCGTTGAAGCAATTTTGGTAGAGGTTGATGGCCGAGCCGTTGGCTTTGCTCTATTTTTTACTAACTATTCAACCTTCTTGACCAAGCCGGGTATTTATTTAGAGGATCTGTTTGTGCTGCCTGCTTACCGGGGTATGGGATTAGGCAAACTGCTACTGGCACGTTTGGCTCGCTTAGCGCTAGAGCGAGATTGTGGACGGCTGGAATGGAGCGTGCTGGATTGGAACGAACCCGCGATCGCCTTCTACCAGCACATGGGAGCAACGATTCTCTCAGAATGGCGGATCTGTCGCGTCGATGGGGATGCGATCGCCCATCTCGCTGCCCAATCTAAGGCTTAAGACCCAGAATCTTAAGGCAACCCGTGCTGAATTCTGTTGATCACAGTATTGCTGCAATACTAAAGATAGGCACAGAGCCAAATACATCTGGAGCAAGCTATGACGCAACAAATTTGGGTAAATGAACAAATCGATCCATCGGGGCTGATCTACTCTTGTATTGCCTGTTGCGACCAAGATCAGGCCAAAGACTGCCACGACTCCTTCACCTCCAACCTCACACCCGAGCAAAAAGCCTCTGGCTGGATCGCCCGTCTCCGCATCGTAGATTCTTGGGAAGATGTCCCGGTTAACTCTCTCAAGCTTGACTAAGGTCAAATGGGACAGTTCACGTCGGTAGGAGTATGGCAAGCGATGCCCCTACCCAAGCATTTGCCATAACCAGAAATCAAATGGGTATTACTACTGAGCACTCCGATTAGTCCGCCGCACCAGCCAATAGCTGATAGCCAGGGTTAAAATCGCTACGCCTAAGCCAATTAAATCTAGCCCGCCCGCGTTTTTAGAATCAAAAATGATGATTTTACGGGCAACGGCTGTCAGAGATGTCACA
>JBBQFG010000074.1:0-20103 GCA_038321765.1 Elainellales cyanobacterium | reverse complement strand
GTTAGACCTCCTACGTAAATCGTTTCCCGGCGAAGCTGAGAAACGATTCACGCTCCAGTTAGTAAGATACAGAACTTACGCAGTTGAATCAGTGGAGTTAATCCCATGCCAAATGCACCATACTAAACTAATCACTCTTCTAGTATCCCAGGATCAATCATTTTGATGGGTTCTCTTAAGCTTTATGACTATGGCTATAGATGGGCGTAATTAAATATAAAACCTTAAAAGTCTGCGGCGCCCCCAGCGCGGGGGGGGCCGGCATTTATTATATTTTTTTTTTTTTTTTTTTAAAAAATTTAAGAAAAGAAATTTTTTTTAGAAATAGTATTAAAGTTTAGTAAAGGCCTGCGTATTTCCCGCGGTCGCGGGATTGACGCTGGCACCTATCGAGCAGATGGATTCCCGCCTGCGCGGGAATGACAGGGAGGCGTCCTATTGATCATGGCTACCGCTATACTTAGTAGGGTTAAAACCAAGCCCAAAACCTTTGTCGTTTAGTTACGTAGAAGGGCAGCTTTTGGGATTTTATGTATTAGTTTTGTCTACACTACTCTGGGCGATTTTTTGTACCTAGATAATGCTTCAGAGATGCAAGATTAGCCGTGCTAGGTTGAGGTAAATGAATACACCAAGAACATCTACAAAGGTGGTTATAAAGGGGGCGGACATGAGGGCAGGATCAAAGCCTATGGTTTGAAACAGAAAGGGAAGAGCTGAACCAGCCACAGATGCCAAGATGGAAATAGATACCAAGCTAACTCCAACGGCGATCGCCACTGCCAGATTCCCCTGCAGCACGTATGCCCAAATCAGCACGACAGCTCCCAACATTAACCCCAAAAAAGCTCCGGCGATCGCCTCTCGTCGAATCACTCCGAATGCGCTGCTCAGCCTGATTTCGTCAGTGTTTAGACCGCGAATGACCACTGTAGATGACTGGGCACCCACATTACCACCTGTCCCAATCAAGAGCGGAATAAATGCAGCTAGTGATACGACTTGCGCCAAAACGTCTTGCTGGCTACGAATTACGGCACTGGTAGCCGTGTTAGTGATCAGTAACACAAACAGCCACACTACCCGTCGGCGGGCAACGGTTAGCAAATTGGTCTGAAAGTAGCTGTCATCTCCAGCTTCTAAGCCACCTAGCGTATAGATATCTTCGGTCGCTTCCTCTTGTAAAACGTCTAGCACATCGTCAACGGTAATAATTCCCACCAAGCGCTTTTCGGTATCTACAACGGGTAGTGCTAAGAAGTCGTATCGCTGAATCAATCGGGCTACTTCTTCCTGATCTGTATCCGTTTTTACATAGACCACATCTCGCACCATGACGCTGGCGATTTTTTGCTCTGGCTGGGCAATTACCAGCGATCGCAGCGAGAGGATACCCGTTAAGCGACGGGCGGCATCAGTGACATAGAGGTAGTAAATCGTTTCGCTAACGCCAGCTAAACTGCGAATGCGCTCTAGTGATTTAGCTACATCCCAGGCTTCTTCGAGAGCCACATATTCGGGTGTCATGATGCGTCCGGCGGTGTCTGGCTCGTAGCCTAAGAGCAGCGCTGTCGCACCTCGTTCTTCAGGGCTGAGTTGGCTAACCAGACGAGACACTACCTTGGCAGGCAATTCATCAAAGAGTCGGGCGCGGTCGTCTGGAGACATTTTATCGACGATATCCAACACGTCTTGCCGCCGCATCTCTTGAATCAAGGCTTGCTGCACGCCAGTGTCTAAATATTCATAAACTTGAATCGCTTCGCTTTTGGACAGCAGGCGAAACGCGATCGCCTGCATAGTTTCGGGTAACCCTTCGATGGCTTCGGCAATATCCGCAGATTGAACTGGTACCAGCAGAGCCTTTGCCCCCTGGAGGTTGTTTTGTTCCAGCAGTCCCTGAAGTTGCGATCGGACTAGCTCTTGCAACTCTTTACGCGAAAACGTCTGGACAGCAGATAATTCGTCGTCGGTAGATGCCAATGTTTTGAATTTACAAAATGTTAGGGTCTGACATTAGTCTATAGGACTTGCGCTACCGGGTGAGTTTGTGGGCGCAGCGCGTTGAATAAAACTCTACTTTTACTTGCATGATTCTAAATTCTTGTGGCTAGCGGGCACAGGTTCCGCTCACTCCCGTATCCTGGTAAATACAACGCTTCTCGCTTCAATGAAACACCGTTGCTTTGTTAAAAGCCGCTCGAAGTACGGCTCTCACCAAAACAACCTGTACCTCGTGCAGTTGAGAATAGCTACAAGTTGAGAATAGCTACAGCACTGGAGCAACCACCATGACTGAACCAATGGTCTATCAGGGACAGTTTGGAGAATTTAGGATTACGGACAGCGATCGCCAGGGGGTCGTGATCTACCGCGCTGGGCTGATGGTTGCGGCGTTGTGCTTTGCGGCTGGAGTGGCTTTGGTGTTGGTGCAAGGGAGCGATCGCATGGTGCTGCATGTGCTTTCGCTGCTCTATACGGTTTCTGTACTAGCCCTAGGGGTAAGCCTACTCACGATCCATATCTACATGGGCGTGTTGCACCGGGCGCTTCAGGTGTGTTGGTTAGTTGGAGTCATAGCGGCGATCGCAGTTTCTCATGGAGATCCTGACCCGTTTGTGCTCACGGTTTATCAGCATCCACTGACGCTGCTGGGCATCGGCTTTACGTTTGTGGCGCTGACAGGGATTTTCTTTAAGGAAGCGGTTTGCTTTAACCGACTCGAAACAAAGTTTTTAACACCGTTAGTGCCTGTGTTGCTACTAGGACATTTGACAGGTATTTTACCGTTGGCAATCGAACAAGGACTGCTAGTAGCCTGGGCTGTGTTGATGTTAATCTTTGCCATTCGTAAGGTGGTTCAGCCGATTCCGCCCGATATTGGCGACAAGAGCGTGTTTGAGTATTTGAAGCAAGAGCGATCGCCTGCTAATGCTGGCTAGGGAACCTAACCCTAAATTATGTGGGAGCACTTCATAAAGTGTTCCCACATATTTCCCACATATGTAGACCTCCTGCATGAATGCCTTTTTGAGGGCATGAATCGTTTCTCGGCTTCGTCGGGAAACAATTTACGCAGGAGGTCTAATCTATCGGATTGAAATAAGAAAGTTGCGGGAGGATAAGGAAGCGATCGCCTCCTTTCCTCCCAATTTTCCCTCTAGTGGGGAGACATAACAGGTTCCGCATCGGGCGACCATTCAGTGTGGAACGTACCGGGTTTGTCGGTACGCTCGTAGGTGTGTGCCCCAAAGTAGTCGCGCTGAGCCTGGGTCAGGTTCTGCGGCAGCGCGGCACGACGGTAACTGTCAAAGTAATCGAGCGACGCGCTAAACGCGGGAACCGGAATGCCTAGTTTCGCAGCGGTCATGATCACTTCGCGCCAAGCAGCTTGCCGATCTAGAATGGTTTGCTTAAACTCTGGAGCCAGCAACAGATTAGGCAGCGCTGGGTTTTCATCGTAGGCGTGCTTAATCTTGTTCAAAAAGCGTGCCCGAATGATGCAGCCGCCCTTCCAAATCCGCGCCATTTCCCCCAGATCAAGATTGTAGTTGTACTCCTGGGAGGCTTTGGCCAATAGCGCCATGCCTTGAGCGTAAGAGCAAATTTTGGAGCAATAGAGCGCATCGCGCACCATATTTACAAAGGTTTTGGTATCGCCCTCGTAGGTTCCTGTTGGGCCAGTCAACTCCTTCGATGCTGCTACCCGCTCGGTTTTGATGGACGAAATAATCCGAGCATTCACAGCCGCAATAATAGTCGGAATACTGACACCCATCTCTAGGGCGCTCATCACCGTCCAGCGGCCTGTGCCTTTTTGCCCCGCTGCATCCATCACCAGATCTACCAGAGGTACTCCTGTATCGGGATCGATCTTCTTAAAAATATCGGCAGTGATTTCAATCAAGAAGGAATCAAGTTCATCGGTAGTATTCCACTCGGCGAAGATCTCATGCAATTCAGCCGCCGATAGACCCGCCACATTTCTCAGTAGATCGTAGGCTTCGGCAATCAACTGCATGTCGCCGTACTCAATGCCGTTGTGCACCATTTTGACGTAGTGCCCAGACCCACCAGGCCCAATGTATGTGACACAAGGCCCATCATCGACTTGGGCAGCAATTTTGGTAACGATAGGTTCAATTTCGCGATAGGCAGCTTCGGTACCACCGGGCATTAGGCTAGGGCCGTTGAGCGCTCCCTCTTCTCCACCGCTAACACCCATGCCAATGAAGCGTAATCCAGTCGATTCTAAGTCCTTGACGCGCCGTTCGGTATCTTCGTACAGCGAGTTACCGCCGTCGATAATCATGTCTCCTGAGTCTAGAAGGGGCTTTAGTTGGTCAATTACAGCATCAACTGGCCCGCCAGCTTTGACCATGATCATAATTCTGCGAGGGCGCTCTAGAGCTTGCACAAAGTCGGGCAGAGAGTAAGCTGCCACAAAGTTTTTGCCCTGTGCGCGGGTGTTCATGAACGCTTCTGTGACCGAGGCGGTGCGGTTGTACACTGCAACAGGAAAGCCGTTACGCTCAACGTTGAGCGCCAAGTTTTCTCCCATAACCGCCAGACCGATTAAACCAAAGCTTTGTGCCATAAAATTCGCCTACTTGTTTACTGCTGGTTACTGCTGGGACGATGTCTCAACGTAAATCGATGGGATGGGCTGATAAAGGTTCTGTAAACAGAGTAATCATCTTTTCCCAGAAGCAAGGTAGCTCAAAGATTTTCTTTATGCGAACGAGGAGGACTTGGTGGGTCAGGAGTTAGCGCAATGTGCAACCAAAAGTCTGAAAACCCAAGTCTCTCGTGGATCAGGCATCTTGCCTGACTGGTTTAGACGGACAAAATGCCCATCCCAAAAGCGGTTTGAGAAAATTGGGTAGTCCCAAATTGGTAAGGATTTTTTGATGGGCGGGCTTCGCCCGCCCATCAAAAAATCCTTACATTAATACCACTACCGAAAATTGAACATTGCGTGAGTTAGCAAATTTAGTCCA
This sequence comes from Elainellales cyanobacterium, assembly GCA_038321765.1. GTDB lineage: Bacteria > Cyanobacteriota > Cyanobacteriia > Elainellales > Elainellaceae > CASBQJ01. The sequence goes on along the minus strand of JBBQFG010000074.1, from coordinate 15,103 downwards.
ATATGCAGATCAACGAAGCGAAACTCTGGACTATAGACTATAAGCTCTAGGCTTAGTGGTGTACAGATACAGCCTAGAGTTTAGCGGTCAACGCCTCCTATTCGCCTAGTGTTCCAAAGCCCTCATGCAGCCAAAATACTCTATCGTTGTGCCGACTTACAACGAAGAAGCCAATATTTCTGAACTCTATCGCCGGGTTAGTGCCGTTATGGATCGACTGGATGGGTCGGCAGAACTCGTTTTGGTAGATGATGGCAGTCGCGATCGCACTCTACCGTTGATTCGACAACTGCGCGAATACGATTCTCGTGTTTGCTATCTCAGTTTCGCTCGCAACTTTGGCCACCAGATTGCTGTTACCGCTGGCTTGAATGCTGCACGAGGGCAGGTGGTTGTCACCATGGATGCTGACTTACAAGACCCACCCGAGCTGATTCTAGGGATGGTTCACGAGTGGCAGATGGGCTACCAGGTTGTCTATGCTCGCCGCACGCAGCGAAAACAGGAAGGTTGGCTTAAGCGCACTGCTGCTTATGGGTTCTACCGACTGCTGCGAACGCTAGCGGATGTAGAAATTCCGACCGATACGGGTGATTTTTGCTTGATGGATCGACGTGTTGTGGATTTGCTCAATGCGATGCCAGAACGCAACCGCTATATTCGAGGGCTGCGAGCCTGGGTAGGGTTTCGGCAAACTGCTGTACCGTTTGAGCGCGATCCCCGCTTTGCTGGAGAGGTGAAGTACACGTTTCGTAAGTCTTTGGCGCTGGCTATCAACGGGCTGGTATCTTTCTCAATTGTGCCCCTGCGCCTTTCTACTTACATGGGCTTAATTGCGGCGGCGATCGCCCTCCTGATGATGTTTCTAGTACTTTACTGGCGCGTTTTTGAACAAAAATCTCCGCTGACGGGGTTTGCGACCATTGCCCTGGCCATTTTCTTTTTGGGAGCTGTGCAGCTCATCTGCATTGGCATCTTGGGAGAATATATCGGGCGAATTTACGAAGAAGTTAGAGGTCGACCACTATATACGCTGGCAGAAACCGCAGGGCTTGAACCAGCGAGCGACAGCGGACGTGAAGGAATTAGACAATAGTGATGAAATCATAACCATTGAGGACTTCATTGAGGACTTCGCAGGCGCGGAACGCCCCAAAAAAATCATCCTCCGATTATGCAATAAGTAGGCGGGCGTAATTAAGCATAAAACCCTCAAAGTCTGCGCCGCCCGCGCAGCGGGCGGCGCAGACTTTGAGAATCTTGTTTTTATTTAAGTTGAACTACTTATAGCGGTAGCTATGATCAACTAGGATGCCTCCCTGTCATTCCCGCGCAGGCGGGAATCCATCTGCTCGATCGGTGCGGGGGTGGATTCCCGCCTGCGCGGGAATGACGCTGGCATGTCCTAAGCTTTATGACTATGGCCATACCACCATTTCAAAGACTATGAGGGGCGATCGCTGATAAAGTAATTTACTTGAGCGGTTTGGTCAGCCTTGAGTTGGCAGAGTCTCACGGGAAGGTTGCAACCAGGCATCAGGCCCCCTTCATCCTCAATCAAAATCGTATCAATTACACGTTCACCCGTACTGTGTGTATGCTCAAAACCGTTACTGTTACCGTACCCGGAACTACCTCTAATCTTGGCCCTGGGTTCGATTGTTTAGGAGCAGCATTAACACTTCGAAATCGGTTTCGATTTTCTGTTAAACAGGAAGCCAAAGAAGAAGACAGAGGCTCCGTACATATTCAAGTAACGGGCATAGAAGCTGATCGGGTCACTACCGACGACAGTAATTTGGCCTACCAGGCGTTCGCAAAGTTTTATCAACACATTGGTCAAGCTCCACCCTCTGTGCAGATAGAGATCCACTTAGAAGTGCCGTTAGCTAGAGGCTTAGGCAGCTCGGCTACTGCCATTGTTGGGGGAGTTGTAGGAGCGAACCTGTTAGCTAATTCGCCGCTGAGCCAAGAAGCTGTTATGGCTCTGGCGATCGCGCTAGAAGGCCATCCCGATAACGTAGTGCCAGCATTAATCGGGGGGTGTCAGCTAGCTGCATCGAGCGTAGATGGAACGTGGCAGGTTTGTCCTGTGCCTTGGCACTCAGATGTCATTCCAGTTGTCGCAATCCCCAATTTTGAACTGTCTACCGCCGAAGCCCGTCGCGTCTTACCCCAAACCTACAGCCGTGCCGACGCGATTTTTAACATGGCACACTTGGGTTTATTGGTGCGGGGGTTAGAAACAGGTTGTGAACCTTGGCTACGCGCCGCTTTGCAAGATCGCATCCATCAACCCTACCGTCAGTCCTTAATCCCCGGCTATGAGACTCTCCAGGCAGCAGCTATAGCTGCGGGAGCCTACGGTCTAGTTATTAGTGGAGCTGGCCCGACCTTGATGACATTGAGCCATGCTACCAATGCCCAGACCGTAGCAGATGCAATGAGCAAAACCTGGATGGCTCAGGGCATTGAGTCCAAGGCTCTCGTGCTAGCTATCGATCCTCAGGGCGTAATAGTCAGGGGATGAACCTGATTACCTCCCAATAGATTTTGCTGTTGCTGGAAGTAATGCCAGTGGATCATTTTGTCCAACACTCTCCTGAGCCTATTTCTTCTTTTGCAACATGCCCAAAATCTCCAGGGCGGCGCGATCGCATACACCGGGTTCTCCCATGGCTTGGCGCATTTTGGCGTAGTCGTCTAGCATTTGCTGGCGACGTTGAGGGTTGAGCAGTAGGTCTAAGGCAGTTTGGGTAATGTTAGCGGGGGTGGCCTGTTCTTGCAAAAACTCTGGCACAATCGGCTGCATCAACACCAGGTTGGGAGGCGACATGAATGGAATGGAGAAGCGCAGAACCTTGCGGGCGACCCAGGCGGTGATTGGATTAACTCGATAGAGCACGACTTGCGGAATGCCCATCAGCGCAATTTCGAGGTTGGCGGTGCCCGATTTGCTAATGGCTAGGTCGGCGGCGGCGATCGCCTGTTGCGATTGCCCGGTAACAAGGGTTGCCTGCAAGCCATACTGCTGAATGGCGTGTTCAATTGGGGCACGAAAGCATTCTAGAGACAGGGGAATCCAAAAGTGGGCGTGGGGCAGCTTGTCTTGAATTTGACGGGCAGCCGCACAAATGATGGGGAGTAACTGTTTAATTTCTTGTCGCCGGGATGCAGGTAGGAGGGCGATCGCAACTTGGTCGGGGGGAATTCCAAGCTGCTGACGCGCGGTGTCGCGGCTGGGGGCGGTGCTCAACTGATCGACCAGGGGATGGCCGACGTAGGTGACGGGTGCGCCCTTCTCTTGGTAGTAGCGTGCCTCTTCTGGAAAGATAGCCAGCAGGCGATCGGTAATGTCTACTACTTGCTGCGTGTTGCCGCCGCGAAACGACCAGACCCATTCTTGGGGCGCAATGTAGTACGCAACCGGAACGCCAGGAAGGTACTGGCGAGCGTAGCGACCAATGCGCGAGTTGGGGCTGAAGTAGTCGATTAAGACAATCAGGTCGGGTGGATATTGCTGCAAGTGTTGCTGAGCCTGCTTGTGCAGTCGCAAGGTTGGAATAACAAAGGGAATGGCTTCGATAATGCCAATCGACCCAATGGCGGCGGTGTGACCCAGCAGTGTTGCCCCGGTGGCAGCCATGCGATCGCCTCCCAGTGCCAGAATTTCTAGCTCTAGCCCCATCCGTGCTGCCTGCCGATACAGTGCCTCAATCAGGCGTGCCCCCTGCATGTCACCAGAGACTTCGCCCGTGCTGACAAAGATCCGCGCTTTCATTCCTCATCCTTGGCCAAATCCTTGGCCAGCCTGCGCCCCGGAATGGTGCCGCGCCGTCCTGGTAATTGGCTTTGCTTGAGAAATTGGTGCAGGTGCTGTAACGATTCCGTGTCAGGCAGCAGGTCAAATTGATCGAGCGCCTGCGGCAGCGATAATCCAGAGCGATACAGCAATCGAAAGGCTTTTTTGAGGGATTGGAAGGTTTTACCCCCGTCGGCTTCCATTAGACCAGAACGGCGTAGCCCCACTAAGTTGAGCGATCGCACCCGTGCCGGGTTGCCCTCCACCAGCATGTAGGGCGGCACATCGCGGTGAATCCGACTCATGCCTCCCACCATTGCCTGCCGCCCAATTTGCACAAACTGATGAATACCCAACACGCCGCTAATAGTGGCGCGTGACTCAATTCGCACATGCCCCGCCAGCGCCGTGCTGTTGGCAATCACCACCCGGTCTTCTATCACGCAATTGTGCCCAACGTGGACGTAGGCCATCAGCAAATTGCCGTTGCCAATTACCGTTGCCTCCCCTTCATAGGTGGCTCGGTTAATCGTGACATACTCTCGGATCAGATTATTGTCCCCAATCTTGACCTGGGTTTGAGAGCCGTTATATTTCAGATCTTGCGGCTCTAAGCCAACGGCGGCTCCTGCAAAAAATTGGTTATTGTTGCCAATTTCCGTTAAGCCGTCTAGCACAACATGCGGCCCAATTACTGTGCCAGCTCCCACTTTGACGCTGCCGCCAATCACGGCATACGCCCCCACCTGAACCGTGGGGTGCAGTTCAGCGCTGGGATGAATCACTGCCGTGGGATGGATCAGGGTAGTCAAGGTGTATTAATCCACCAACGAAAACATCAATTCGCCTTCTGCCGCAAGTTGTCCGTCTACTTCGGCACGCCCGTGCATTTTGCCAAAGCGGCGTTTTTTAACCCACAGCAGTTCCACCGTCATAATTAGTTGGTCACCTGGTACCACAGGCCGACGAAACCGTACCTTATCGATTCCAGCGAACATAAACAGCCCATCTTGAACATCTGCCATTTGAGTTAGCACGATGCCCCCAACCTGTGCCATCGCTTCTACAATTAGCACTCCCGGCATGATCGGTCGGCCAGGAAAATGTCCTTGAAAATGTGGCTCGTTGAAGGTGACATTTTTGATGCCGACAGCCAGTTTTTCGGGGACGAAGTCCACAATCCGATCGACTAGGGAAAAGGGGTAGCGGTGGGGCAGCAGTCTATGGATGTCCTCCACCTCGAACACAGTTTGTGGCGGTGTACCATTCGCTGCGGCCACTTCAGATTTAGGCTGCAGGTGAGGTGAGACAGGGTGGAGGTCAGTCAAAATGGACATGGGTTAAGGGGGTTACGCGTATAAAGTTACGAAAGCGCTTTGCATGACTCTGAACAGGTGGCGAACCATGTTGTTGAACAGACACGAATCGGCCTAAGCGTTAAATGAGACAGCAGCGATCGCCGCAGGGGTTGAAACAGTGGCAATTGACGCTAATCGACTTGCTAGCTCGACATGCAGATGATGACTAGCCTTGTAGGCCAGTACATGTGCCAGAGGCATCGTGCCCAGCAAACTTAAATCTCCTACTAAGTCTAAAAGTTTATGACGCACTGGCTCATTTGGAAATCTTAAAGGCGGATTTAGCCATCCTTCTTTACTACAGACTAAGGCATTCTCTAAACTACCACCCTTAATTAGCCCTATGGATCGCAGGTGCTCAATCTGGTGCGCTAATGCAAAGGTGCGGGCAGGGGCGATCGCCTGTTCAAACAGCTCATGCTGCGGCGACCAACTGATCCACTGATTCCCAATGGCGGGTAGAGCAAAATCAATCCCGTAGGTAAAGCGCAGCTCTGGAGCGGGGAGCGCTGCCACAAACGCATCTCCTTGGTAAACCCAGATGGGTTCACGCAGGGTGACCAGTGGACGTGGGACAACTTGAGAAATCACAGTAGCAGTGGCGATCGCATCTGTCCACAATTGGGCAGAGCCATCTAGCAGGGGCACTTCAGGGGCATCAATTTCAATCCGAGCATTGTCTACGCCCATGCCAGCCAGCGCCGCCAGCAGATGTTCCACTGTTCGTACGCTAGCGTCACCGTCGAGCAGCTCTGTTGAAAGGGTGGTTTGGTGTACTCGGCCTACACAAGCCGCCACTCTGGGCGATCCTGGTAGGTCAACCCGCACAAAATATCGACCCTCGCCCGCCGCCGCTGGCAGCACCCGCACCCGTGACAACGTACCTGAGTGCAGCCCAAGCCCCGATTGCTCAAACTCCTTTGCCAACGTGTGTTGAACCTGATTTAGCAGCCCAGCAGACTGAGACGGAACAGCTTGAGTTCCTAAACTTGCCTCTTGCAACTGTACAATCACCTGCTCCATCATTCATCCTACAAACGCTACACCCAAGCCGTCCGTTCAAATCTGCTCTCTTTCAAGCGTGTTGTCTAAGCTTGATTGTCCGTAGGATAAAACGGTGCTGTACGAGCTATCCAATCCTACGGACAACAAACTCAGAACATTTCGTCGGCACGAATCCGGTTAGAATCGTTCGCCAATGCCGAAGTGAATGCGACTATCACCCTCATCATTCAAGGCGTAGTCTACTCGAATGGCACCGATGGGAGACTGAACTCGAACGCCAATCCCGAAACCAATGCCGCTGCCGGGTTTATCGCGAATCACGGCTGGTTCGCCGGGTACATCAGACCCGGTACCTAAATCGGTGCCAAAATCTACAAACAGCGCTCCACCCACAATCGAAAAAATGGGGAATCGATATTCTACGGTGCCCAAGACAAAAGCTCGTCCGCTACCCACTTCACCAGAATCATAGCCTCGAACCGAGTCGGTACCCCCCAACGAGAAAGATTCGTAGGGCGGCAAATCACCCAAAACAACCCCCCCTTGAACGTTAAACGCTAAGGTTTCGGCTCCCTCGGAAAACTCGGTAAAGTTGACAGGGAAGTAGCGGCTATAGCTGCCTCGCAGACGATTAAAGAAAATTTCGCCTTGCCCCACAGGAACCGATTGATCAGTGCTAAACCGCAGCGAATATCCACTCGTGGGGGTCAAGGCATTGTCGCGTCGATCTTGAGAGGCGCTGAACTGCAAAAGCAATAGATCATCGGTGCCGTCGCCACTAAAGCTAAGGTCGTTGCCCAATTCGTCTTGGGGAGCCAGATCACCGTCGCCGTCTTGAATCCGAATGTTTTGATACTGAAGACCCGCAGAGGCGCGCCAGCCGTTGTCTAAGGGACGGCCAAAGCTAACTCCGCCGCCCAATCGCCGCACACGAGGGCGATCGCCATTCGACAGTTCTACCTCTGTATCGCCCCCTTGAAACACCAGCGGAATCGAGCGCCGACTAAAGCCATTCACTGTGTAGGAGGTTCGGTATGGGTCTCCGGCAATCCAGGGGTCTGTAAAGTTGACATCAAAGAGCAAATCGCGCTCACCTAGCTGAATTTCGGCTCCCAAAGTTTGGTTGTTGCCACCCAAGTTTTGCTGTTGATAGCTAACGGTGCCAAATAACCCGCTGGCAGAGCTAACGCCTACCCCAGCCGCCAGAGAACCAGTGCTACGCTCTACCGCGTTGACGGTGACATCGACTTTGCGGGGGTCTTGCCCAGGGTTCAGCGTCACCTGCAAGTCATCAAAAATGCCCAGTGCAAACGCGCGCTGTAGATCCCGCTGAATCTCTTGCTGGTTGAACACATCCCCCGAACTCGATTCAAACTCTCGCGTAATGATGAATGGCCGAGTTCGCCCTTCGATCGGGTTGCCTTCATCGTCTACAGAGTCGCCATCAGCCGTAAGAAACTGCACCTGAATGTCTTCAATGATGCCTTCAGCCACCGCAAGCGTTACGGTACCGTCGGCACTGACTTGCGGCGCATCAATAATCTGGGCTAAGACGTACCCATTTTCTTGATACCACTCGTTAATAATGCGAATGCCAGTTTGCAATCGGTTGAGGTTTAGGGTGGTGCCATACTGCGGCGAAAAGGCATCATCAACCACGCTTTGGGGCAACACCTGATTGCCCTCTACGCGCACAGTAGTCAAGACGGGGTTGGGCTGTACCGCAAACGTCACCCGAACGCCTAGGGGAGTATCTTCGGGTAGAGCCTGCACGTTTGCAAAATAGCCTGTAGCGAAGACAGCATTAATGTCTTGCTGAAGCTGCGATCGCGTGGTGGTAAACCCTGGCCTGGTCTGAATGGCGTTGTAGACCTCTGTTTCCAAATCACCCGTCACCCCGGTAACCACTACCTCTGACACCAGCACGCGCGGTTCTTCAGCCGCAGGCGCAGTGGGGTCTGGAGCGGGAGCAGGCGTAAAGGGAGGAAGCTGAGGGGGGACATTGGGATTAGGGGTTGGTGCAGGAGTCGGCACTTGGCTGACGGGCATCGAATCAGAACCCGTTGCGGCCTCTTCCAGAAAAGCAGAACCGTCTGGGGTGACAGCTTCACCCGCCAAACTCTCAACCGCGACTAGGGCTGGGGCACCCTTGGCTAAGACAGGCAGTTCAGACCGCTCAGACTGCTCAGGCTCGGCGATCGCCCTCTCTACCCTTTCAGACGCATTCGTTACCAATGGGTTAGTGGGCGCATCCGCTGCGACAGCAGTCTGATGGGTTGCAGAAGCTGAAACTACAGGCAAGTCGTTACCCATCGCCGACTGATCCGCTACGGTTAACAGCTCAACAGATGGTAGCGTTTGGGCAATTTGTAGCGGAGTCTGAACAGCTTGAGGAAAAGAGGCAGGGCGATCGCCCGGTACCCGACTAGAGACAAGCGGATTCACCAAATCTAAATCGCGAACCGTTCCAGAACCTTGCTCAACGGCTCTGGGTGCTTGAGCCTCGGCAGGTTTCAATGTCCCAAATACAGTTGACGCAGCCAAGGCTGCCAATAAAACAGGAGAAAAACGCATAGTCTTCACACTTTCACACCACAACCCGTTACCGCAGGCTCAAGCAGCATACCAGACCGGAACCATCGGAGAATCCGTCCAAGTAGACCGGAGCAATTTTACAGCATTATTGCCTACCTTCCTAAAAAACTTGTGCCAGTACCCGCTCTAGCACCCGCTGATAGGCTTCTTCTACCTGCCCCAAGTCCCGCCGAAAGCGGTCTTTGTCCATCACCCGACGATTGGGATCAGACTCGGCCTGATTCCACAGGCGACAGGTATCGGGGCTAATCTCATCGGCCAAAAGAATGGTCTGCTGCTGATCTAAGCCAAACTCTAGTTTGAAATCCACCAGCGTAATTCCGCACTTGTCGAAAAACTCTGAAAGTACCGTGTTAACTTGCAACGCCATTGTGCGTAGCTGCTCTACCTGTGCGGGGGTTGCCAGATTGAGCAATTGCAGGCGATCGCTCGTCAACAGCGGGTCTCCCAGCGCATCGTTTTTGTAATAGAACTCTACCAGTGGCGGGGTCAAACTAGTTCCTAGCTCTAGCCCAGTCTGTTGACAGAGACTACCCGCCGCAATGTTCCTGACTACCACTTCTAACGGCAAAATCTTGACCGCTTGCACTCGCATCGTATTGGGCGTTGGGCAATCTATGAAGTGGGTAGCGATGCCCCGCGTCTCTAGCAGGCGAAATAGGTGCTGCGACATGGCACAGTTGATCGCCCCCTTACCAGAGATGGTGCCTCGCTTCTGAGCGTTAAATGCGGTGGCATCGTCTTTAAAAACCGTCAACAAAATATCTGGATCGTCGGTGGTATAAAGAATCTTGGCTTTGCCTTCGTAGAGCTTTTCAGGAGTAGTCATAGTAAAAAAATAGAGTATTCAAACGGGGTTTGAACCATCAATCTTCCAAACCCTCAACCAGATGAATGCTAAAGCAAAGCGTCCCTATTCTACCGAGTTGGTGAGGCTGATAACTCTAAACCCAATCACCCACTATTCTTTGGTAGTGGTATTGAGGTAAGGATTTTCAGATGGGCGGGCTTCGCCCGCCCATCTGAAAATCCTTACCAGTTTAGGACTACCTATTCTTTTTGCAGCGCGGGCAAAGTATGCCCGTTTAACCGAAGTGGTGGCTCCGTAATTCCGTTAAAATACAGATTAAGGTTTAGTTAAGAGTAGGCTAATATTAAAGCTCACAGCAGTCCTTAGATTCAGTCCTTTTGCGCCACTAAATCGTTTCTTGGCAAAGTTGGAAACGATTCAAACCAGAAGTCTAAGTAGTTCAACCTAAATAAAAACCAAATCCTAAAACCCTGCGCCGCCCGCTGCGCGGGTGGCGCAGGGTTTTAGGATCTTATATTTACTTAAGCCCACCTACTTACTCGTTTAGACTTAGATCTAGGGTTGATATCTGTGATAGTTCTTTACTTAAGTGGAAAAAGCTATGGCAGACCATTCTGATTTTTTGTATCCTCGCAGTCGTTACTACGGCACGGTTAAGCCAGAGAACTTGGTATTTAACGCGAACCTGCAAGAATTTTCTCATCGCGCTGGTTTACTGTGTGGGCTAGAAAGTAATGGGAAACTGACACCTGAAGAAACCTACAAAGAGTTGAAAACCCTCTGGAAAAAGCTTAAACATTCCAAAAAGCAGTTGGGGATTGGAGCCTCTCCATTCCAGACAGATGGAGAGTCGGCGGATGAAGGATGACGCTAAGTAGTTCAACCTAAATAAAAACAAGATTCTAAAAGTCTGTGCCGCCCGCGCAGCGGGCGGCACAGACTTTTAGGGTTTTACGTTTATTTACGCCCACCTACTTAGCTCTCCCCAGTAAACGCATCTGGAATGTATCGCTGAAGGGTGAGCTGATAGCCTGCGATCGCCACTGCTGACCTAAGTTGAATAGGTTCTGTAATCTGAATTGGTTGCAGGGGCGATCGCCTCGTCTGTTTTGGCAGAGGGGGTGCTTCCGCTTGAGGCATAGACTGGGCGATGCGCTGTGGGGCGCGGGGTAGGACGCGGCTGTGAACTAAGGCGACATCAAAGCGGCAGGGCAGATCTGCCAAATCAGGATATTCAGCCAGAAATAGGGTGGCGGTTTTCCAAAGCTTCTGCTGTTTTTGGGGGGTGAGAGCGAGCAGCCCGTCTTCATCCCAGTTGCCCCGTCGGCGTGCCTTTACTTCGACAAATGCTAGCAATTGGGCAGCCGTTGGGGCAAGCGGCAGGGCGACTAAGTCAAGTTCGCCCGAGTGGGCGATTGAGTCAAGTTCGCCCGAGTGGGCGACTAAGTCGAGTTTGCCCGAGTGGGCGACTAAGTCAAGTTCGCCCGAGTGGGCGACTAAGTCAAGTTTGCCCCAGTGGGCGATTGAGTCAAGTTTGCCCCAGTGGGCGACTAAGTCAATTTCGCCCCAGCGGCAGCGCCAGCGACGATGCAAAATTTGCCATCCGTGTTGAATCAGCCATTGAGCGACGAATGCCTCTGCTATGTTGCCCAGATCAGGCGTGGCATCCAGATTCCTAGGGTCAAGGTTGGGAGGGCGATCGCTCACAGGAAGTACCAGAAATCACGCAAATTGGTTCTATCGTTCATGATCCTGGCCGGAGGCTGTGCAGCAACATCTCAAGCTTAAGCATTCACGGTAGTATCAAGCTAGACTAAATCCCCTGGACTTTTATGACCACGTTGTTGCGCTTACTCCGAACCGTTGTGCTGTCGGTTGTTTTTTGCATCAGTTTGATGGGAGCGATCGCCATCGGTTCTCCCCTAACCGCTGGAGCGGTTGAGTTCAATAAAGAAATTCTGGTGAACTCCGACTTTTCGGGACAGGTGTTGACCGATGCCAGTTTTACTAAAGCAAATCTACGCAATGCCAACTTCAGCAACACAGATTTGCAGGGCGTTAGCTTCTTTGGCGCAAACCTGGAAAGCGCCAATTTAGAAAACGCGAATCTGATCAACTCAACCCTCGATTCGGCTCGATTGGTGCGGGCAAATTTAACGAATGCAGTTTTAGAGGGGGCGTTTGCGTTTAACGCTAAGTTTGATGGAGCTACCATCGAAGGCGCAGATTTTACCGATGTGCTGCTGCGGAATGATGTGCAGACTCAGCTCTGTGCAAAGGCTCAGGGTACCAATCTCGTTACAGGGCGCAAGACCTACGACACGTTGGATTGTGCCTAACCGGAAACCGCTGCTACAGCTCTACAAACTCGCCAACCCAGGGGCTTTGTGCCAGATCGGCAAAGCTGGTTAACCGTTGTTCCCGATCGAGAGCTTCTATCCGCTGGGTTTCTAAATAAATTTGCTGTTGGTGAGACTGAGCTAATTCAGGATCGGCGGCACAGTCTGTTTTTTGCCACAGATCCAGAAAATGGCGGCGGCGCTTCTCGCACATGACTCGCTCCATACAGGCGATCGCCCCTCTAATTACCAACGCTGAGCGCCGCAGGTCATATTGGGTTTTTTCGTCGAGTTGCAACAGAGAATACAGCCGCTCTAAGAAATCTGGCTGCTCGCTGACACGGTCTTGCAGCAAGGAAAGTAGATCGGGAGTGAGCGGTGCCGCAGGGGATGGGAGGTTCCAGATATCAGTGGGGACTGAACTGGACTGATCTCGACGACTGCCAATTTCACCCTGGTCAACTGTAAAGCTTGGATTGTCGGAGTCTGGAACGATTGGCTGGGTAACTTCTAAAATCTGCTGCCACAGCACGCGATGGTGAGAAATGCTGAAGTCTAAATCGCGAGAGTCTAAGGCATCTTGGATTTGTTCCCGGCAGGCGGGCATGTGCAGGTAAAGGCGCAGCAGTTGGGCTTCAGATTCTTCTAGCAGCGTGCGATCGCCTTTGGTCTGCCATTTTTGCGATCGCCCATGCCAGCGCTGCCCCCGCACCTGGGTGCGAAGGTCGGCTTCGAGCTGCACGGCCAAACGACCGTTGCCCTGGCTTAACAACTCGGCACAGCGATGGATGTAGTGGGTGCGAAGGCTGGCGTTGGGCAGGCTGCCCAAGAGCTGCGCCACGGCCTGGGTGCTCTGCTGAAATTGGTCGGACTGGGACAAATCTTTGCTGGCTAACATCTGCTGAATTTGCCAGTCTAGCCACAGCGGCGCTGCTTGCACTAGGGCTTGGTAAGCAGCGGCAGAATTGTTTTTCAGAAACTCGTCTGGGTCTTTGCCCTGAGGCAGGGTCAAAATCCGCAGTTGCACTTCGCCTTTATAGGCCAGGTCGGCCAATTCACCAATGGCGCGGCTAGCGGCCTTTTCGCCAGCGGCATCGGCATCAAAGTTAAAGATAATTCGCTTGGACTCGGTGTAGCGCAGCAGCAGCTTAATTTGGGGCAGGCTGAGGGCGGTGCCCAAGGAGGCGACGGCGTTGCCGATGCCTGCGGCATGGAGGGCGATCGCATCAAAGTAGCCCTCGACGACAATTGCACCGTCGTCTTTGGCGATCGCCGCCCGCGCTCGATCCAACCCGTATAGCAGTTTGCCTTTGTCAAATAGCTCGGTTTCCGGTGAGTTAAGGTACTTGGGCTGCTCGTCTGTCAAAGTTCGGCCGCCAAACCCAATCACTCGCCCTTGTAAATCGTGAATGGGAATCATCAGGCGATCGCGAAAACGATCGTAATAGCCACCCCCCCCTTGCCGAGGGACAACCATGCCCGCCTGTTCAACCAGGTCTACGGGATAGCGCTTTTGCTCAACCAGGTAATTGTGCAGCGTCTGCCAGCCACCTGGCGCGTAGCCCAACTGAAACTGTTGAATCGTATCTGTCGTCATCCGACGCGCGTCTTGCAAATAGGTGAGTGCAGCAGCTCCCTGGGGTTGATGCAGAGCGTGTTCATAGAATTTTGCGGTAATCGCCAAAATTTCGTAAAGCTGTTCTCGCAGAGAAACCTGGCGCTGTAGTTCTTGCCGTTCAGCCGGCTCAAGCGTTTTAATCGATACCTGGTAGCGGCGCGCCAGCTCTAGCACCACTTCCCCGAAAGGCTGTTTACCCAATTCCATTAAAAACTTGATGGCATTGCCCCCAGCTCCGCAGCTAAAGCAATAGTAAAACTGCTTGCTGGGACTAACGCTGAAGCTGGGCGACTTGTCGTCATGAAAGGGACATAGCCCTGTAAAGTCTTTGCCCTGCTTACGCAGCACCACATGCTCTGACACCACGTCTACGATGTCGGCGCGCTGCTTGACCTCTTCAATAGTGTCGGGGTGAAGACGAGGAAAGGACATGGGAGGAGAGAGTAAGGGGGAAGAGAGCAGGATGAAGAGAGATTTACTAAGGATTGCAAATTAATTAACCTGTAATCTTTTTTTGGAAGTGCCCCTAGGGTTTAGAAAGCTTTAGCAAAGAGCGGAGTCAAGTTCACGCTCAACTGTCGAGCACTCAATGCGGCGGCAGGGCTTAAAATCAGTACACCACAAAAGGTTTAGACCTTGCACGACTGATTCCACTAACACAAAGGCACCAGCACCAAATCTGTTAAACAGAGAGTTTACGGCAGAAGCTCCAAACCAGAACCAACCCAGAAGTAATAAGTTAGTGAGATAACCTATATCAGCACAGCTCAGGGTTGGACTTATCTCTGCGTAGTGCCGGACCTTTTCTCACGCGAAGTAAAATTGTTGGCTACTCAAGCAGTGCTAGTATTAATGCAGAGCTAGTTACGGCTGCCTTTAAAGCGGCTGTAACCAGAAAGGGAGTTCCTAAAAACCTGCTCTTTCACTCTGCTTATCTGATAGCGGCTTATCTGATAGCGGCTTATCTGATAGCGGCCTATCTGATTGTGGCCTATCTGATTGCGACCGTGGCAGCCAGTACGACTCTGATCTATTTAGAAAAAGTTCTGCTGTCCCAGGACTAAACCGCAGCATGAGTAGAGTTGCTAACTGCTATGATAATGCTGTCTGTGAGAGCTCTTTAAAACTCTAAAAGTAGAGTTTGCTTATCAAAACTGTTTTGGTTCTAAAGAAGATGCTAGAAGACAAATAATTAGCTGGATCGAGACTTTCTACAACACAGAGCGTCTGCATTCGTCCATAAATTTTAAGTCACCAGTTGAACTAGAGTTGGAATATATCTCACTCTTAAAGGCTGTAGCTTAATAGACAAGGGTAGTGTCAGTTTTTTGTAGGGAAGTTCAAACAATGACGGGCAGCGAAGCGCCGACAATCGGCGCTCGCTGCCGTAGACGTTATGTTTTTGAGGAAACTTGCAATGGGGCGGTATCTTTTAGCGATTGTGTTCCTATTTTTCTCAAGCAAGGCGGCGGCGGACGGACTGCTAGCTCCCCCAACCGGTTGGCGTTTTCCAACCCCGACTGCTGCGACGGGCGATTGGAAAGACCAAGGGCATGGCAAGCCATATGTTGCGAC
>JBBQFG010000073.1:0-20173 GCA_038321765.1 Elainellales cyanobacterium | reverse complement strand
AATAAATTTTGGGCTAATCGTGAAAGTCCATTGAAATGGACTCAGATCCTGAATCTAGTCCTCTTTAGAGGACTTTAGCGATGAGCCAGGACATTGATGTCCTGGCGGTGCAGCAGGTGTTCAAAAGATTTGTCAGTCAACCGGGGGATGTTTTAAAAAGGATGAAACCAACGGTTTCATCCTTTTTAAAACATTTGACCGTTCACCTATTAACCTCGTGGACGGCCTAAGGTTGTAATATACAGCACGGCTTCGTCTGGCGGAATGCCCAACACATCGTTAACCTGGTCGTCGAAGAAGCCACCAATGCCGCTAACGCCCAATCCGAGATGGATAGCGGCGAGGTTGAGGCGCTGTCCCAAGTGGCCTGCGTCCATGTGTAGGTAGCGATAGGCGCGATCGCCATAGCGAGCCACCGCTTGTTTGAGGTCGGCAGTGTGGAACAACACGGCTCCGGCATCGCGTCCCAAATCCTGCTGTAAACACAGTAGGTGCAGTTCGCGGCGAAAGTTTTTAAAGCGAATTTGGCGTAGTTCTTCTGCAGTGGGGGCGTAGTAGTAACAGCCTTCGTCTAGCCCATCAACCCCTGAAATAGCAATAAAGGTTTCAATTAGGCTGAGGTCAAAATAGTCGGGAGATGGGTCAAGCCCTTCGTCTAAATAGTGCTGGGGTTGGTAGGTAAAATCCAGCAGTAACCTCAGTTCCTCTAAGGTGAGGTTGGCTCCGGTGTAGGCACGGGTAGAGCGGCGCTGAAGCATGGTTTCTTCTAGACCCGACAGGCTTTCGCCTAATACGAGCGGGAAGTTAGCGGTTGATACCTTGAAGCAAAAGGGAAAGTTGTATTTGTCAGTTGGCGTGGTCTCGGATGGAGCGATGTCGGACGGTGCATCGCCTACCGATTTGGACGGGGAAAATGCGGGTACGGGCGGTGCTTTTTGAATTTGGGTGGCGTGGTGAAAGTATGAGAGCAGCTTGCCATCAGGAATGTTGGGAAAGTTAGTTTGGGTTAAGGATGGCAGAGCGGTGGTGCCAGCGGGCAGGTTTTGACCTGCATCGAGCAGATCGGCTAGGGCAATGATGGCGATCGCCCCTTCTTGGTCTGCATCTAAATACATCAACTGGTTAACGGCATCGTCTACAAACCCACCAATTAAGTGGGGACGAAAATCGTTGATGGCGCAGGCCAGTTCAATATTGCCCAGTAAGTGTCCAGCGTCTAGGAAAATACGACGGTAGGCGCGGTCTTGGTAACGCCATGCAGAGCGCGCAAATATAGCCGTGGTGGCGATCGCCAGTTGCGTACTATTTAAGCTGGGATGCCACAGACATGCTTCTTGCAGCGCTGCCCAAACGTCGCTATCCCAAAAGTGTAATAACGAGTGGGTTTGAGGCTGGTAGTGATATAGCCCCGCTGGTAGTAGGGGCGTGCCCCGCGATATTAGGTAAACCTCGGCTGGATAGAGTCCTCCGGCGGAAGGAGCCGCCCGAAAATAGACCGGATCTCCGTTCATCATCACCTGTTTGACCGTCAACCCATAGCTGCAAAATAGCAGCCGTGACAGCCGCCGCCAGGTATCGCTAAACTCACCCAGGTCTGGTTTTTCGGTTAGGTAAGGCTTTAGATCGTAGGCCAGCCCTACTTTGTAGTGCTTGAATGGAATCGGCTGCTCATTCCAATTCAGCGCTTGAGCCTTGTTGGCAAGGGTTGCAGGGTCGTATTTCGTTCGCTCGTGGTAATGCTGAGCGATGGAGCCTCGAAATTCTGACATAGACTCTGACCTAGACATTCACAATCCCGTATCTCCCCCTATATTGACACTCTCAACTAGATTCGGCGAGAGAGTCTAGCCGCCTTAGCCACTTACCGCTGAGACAGCGATCGCCCTGTGCCCCCTCGTCTGAGTAAAATTGGTAGTCCTATAATTGGTAGGGATTTTTTGATGGGCGGGTTTCGCCCGTCCATCAAAAAATCCTTAGAGAACTGCGTTGAAATAAGATACCGGCTCAAGCAGAAGGCTTATCATGGATTCCCGCCTGCGCGGGAATGACACCGGGATGATTTTTGTTTGCTGATCCCTTACATCAATACCACTACCCTAAAATCAACTCTGCACTAATGCTGACGGTAATTTCTGCGGGTGTGAGCGCGCCAATATCTAGTCCAATGGGGGCATAGATGGAGCGTAGCTTCTCTGCTGGAATACCTCGCTGGGCGATCGCCCGATACACCTGCTGCACCCGTCTGTGACTGCCGATCATGCCGATGTAAGCGCAAGGGCTAGATCGCTGCAAAAGCAGATCGAGCGCTTCTAGATCGTACTGATAGCCCCGCGTAACCAAGGCGGCGTAGAGCTGATTGTGAAAATCTACGAAAATCTAAATGAATTAGAGCGGTAGTGAGCGGGGCGGCAAAAATTTGGGTAGCTTGAGGATAGCAGGTTGCATTCGCCCATTCTGGGCGATCGTCTTGCCAGTTGTTGAACCCAATCGCTAGCCATCGAGTCGTGTTTCAAATCAGTTACTTAGGATTTACTGTGTTGCTGATTTCATGTATGAATTTTTTTTGAAAGGGGCACAGGGCAACCCTTTCAAAAAAAATTCGTACCCAGATTAAGCAATGCCGGATTTACTATGCCAAACCGCTTTATTCTGATTTCTCTTTTCACATAATTTTTACGAAGTAATACGATTGGAAAGACTGACCAGCAAAACTCCCGTTAGACGCTTAGGTTTCGTAATGCTACCTGCTACATTTCGCCCTAGCCGTGCTCCTTTAAAGCGCTTCGTGAGCCTGCGTTCTAAGTTGCTGGTCAGCTTTACGTTGGTTTGTGGAGTCGCTTTTTCGGGGCTGTACTGGTGGTTTTATGGGTTTGTGACCCAGCGAGCACTCGATCGCCTCGAAACTGATCTGGTAGACACCTTGAGAGGCGCGATCGCAGGCATCGATACTGAAGATTTTTCTGCCCTTGCGTCTGTCAAATTGCAGCCGGGGCAAACCGTTCCAGAGAATAACCTCCTCTATCAACAGCATCAACGCTGGTTGTTGAATGTGAAGCAGATTGAGCCTCGCGCCAATGCTTACTCCTTAATTAAAGGCAGTAAGCCCTACGAGACCCTGTGGATTGGGGATATTCTCCGAATGACTCAGCAAAATAATTCCACGGCATTTCTAGAATCATACATTGCTGAACCAGCCGAAACTCGACTCTATAAGGGCTTTACGACCCTGACGATAACTTTAGAACCTTACACTGACCGCTGGGGCAGTTGGGTATCTGCCTACGCACCGATCAAAAATACGGGTGGGCAAGTTCTGGGGCTAATGGGGGTAGATTTTCGAGCCGATGATGTTCTACAAATTCGACGGGAGCTGCAACAGAAGCTGGCGATCGCCTTTCTAATTGCCTATTTAGTGCTGCTGCTGCTGCTGTATTTGCTGTCTCGTGTTTTTACTAAGCCCATTTTAGAGCTGACGAAAGCCAGCGAACAAGTCAGCGAGGGCAACTATGCTCAGGTACTGTCCCAGTTTAGGCAACAAAAAATTCCAGATGAGATCAGTCAGTTAGCCAACAGTTTTGAGCTAATGGCAGCTAAAGTGCAGCAACGAGAAGTGATTCTTGAAGATGAAAGCCGCACGTTAGAATATCAAGTACAGCAGCGAACCCAGGAGCTAGAAGAGAAAAATACCCGGCTGGGGAAGGCGCTGGAAGATCTCAAACATGCTCAAATTCAACTCGTTCAAACTGAAAAGATGTCCAGTTTGGGGCAGCTTGTAGCGGGTGTAGCACACGAAATTAACAATCCGCTCAATTTCATTCAATGCAACATTGGACATGCCCGTAGCTATATGCGCCAGATGATAGAACTGATTCAGATCTATCAGGTTCAATATCCTAAAGCGACCCCAGAAATTCAAGTTAAGACCGATGAGATCAGCTTGAATTTCATCCAGGACGATTTGCCTGAGCTATTGAACTCTATGGAGTTAGGTGCAGTTCGCATTGATGGCATTGTCAAATCTCTACGGCTATTTTCTCGGCTAGATGAGGCAGAGTTTAAAGCCATCGATATTCACGAAAATTTAGACAACACGTTGCACTTGCTCGGTAGCCGTTTGCGGGCTACGGCCAGTCGGCCTGAGATTACGGTTCTTAAGCAGTATGGTCAGTTGCCGTGGGTAGAGTGCTATGCCGGCCAACTCAATCAAGTGTTTATGAATATTTTTAATAATGCGCTAGATGCTTTGAATGAAAAGAGAAATTCTAAGGATTCAAGTCAGTACCTAGACATGGGAACAGTAATTGATCCGCCCCTGTTGGATCTGGCCTTACTGCCCAATCCAATCCTGCACATTGAAACGAAACAGCTTGGCGATCGCTTTATTTCCATTCGCATTGCCGATAATGGGATTGGCATGTCAAATGAGGTAAGCCAGCAAGTTTTTGACCCGTTTTTTACGACTAAGCCCGTTGGTAAAGGTGTCGGGTTAGGGTTATCAATTTGCCATCAAATTTTGGTAGAAAAGCACGAAGGCAAATTTTACTGCAATTCCGTACTGGGAGAAGGCACAGAGTTTATTATTGAAATCCCCATCTAAGTATAGCTGTCGCCACAAAGGTTAGGACACTGGAATCAAAGGGGGTGTGGGGGCTTTGCCCCCAGCCAGGGGTTACACCCCTGCACCCCGTCCTAACCAATCCGTCTATGGCTATAGATGGGCTTAAGTAAATATAAAATCCTAAAATCCTGTGCCGCCCGCACAGCGGGCGGCACAGGATTTTAGGATTTGGTTTTTATTTAGGTTGAACTACTTAGTAGGGGGCGCAGGTCTTTTTTTAGGGAGCCGCGCTCTGCACGGTTCCCTAAAAAAAGTGGACTGTTAGCGATATGCCTCCATCGGCAGACAGGTACAGACTAAGTTGCGATCGCCGTAGGCATTGTCAATTCGCCCCACGCTAGCCCAGAACTTGTTGTCCCGCGTCCAAGCCGTGGGATACGCCGCTTGTTCACGGGAATAGGGGCGATCCCAGGTGTCGCTGAGCAGCACAGCAGCCGTGTGGGGTGCGTGCTTCAGCACATTGTTTTGGGAATCTGCTTCACCCGTTTCGATGTCGCGGATTTCTTGACGAATGGCAATCATGGCATCACAAAAGCGATCGAGTTCTTCCTGTGACTCGCTTTCGGTGGGTTCTACCATGATGGTTCCCGCCACTGGCCACGACATCGTAGGTGGATGGAAGCCATAATCAATCAGCCGCTTAGCCACGTCATCGACTTCAATTCCCGCCGTTTTTTTGAACTGACGCAGGTCGATGATGCATTCGTGTGCCACCAGTCCAGTTTTGCCCGTGTAGAGAATCGAATAGTGATTTTCGAGCCGCTTGGCGATGTAATTGGCGTTGAGAATGGCCACTTCCGTTGCCTTGGTTAACCCCGCTGCGCCCATCAGCCGAATGTAAACCCAAGAAATCGGCAGAATGCTGCTGCTGCCCCAAGGTGCGGCTGAGACTGACCCAACGCTCTCGTCTCCTCCCGTTGACACAACGGCATGTCCCGGCAAAAACGGCACCAGATGCTCTGCCACGCCGATTGGCCCCATGCCAGGGCCGCCGCCGCCGTGGGGAATGCAGAACGTTTTGTGCAGGTTTAGATGACACACATCTGCGCCAAAATCTGCTGGACGGCACAATCCCACCTGCGCGTTCATGTTGGCTCCATCCATGTAAACTTGCCCACCCTGCGCGTGGACAATGTCGCAAATTTTCTCAATGCCCTCCTCAAACACGCCGTGAGTAGAAGGATAGGTGACCATGAGCGCGGCTAAGTTGGCGCTGTGCTGCTCGGCTTTGGCGTGCAGATCGGCTAGGTCAATGTTGCCGTCGCGATCGCACACCACGGGAACCACTTTCATGCCAGCCATCACAGCACTGGCTGGATTAGTACCATGCGCCGATTCGGGGATCAGGCACACGGTGCGGTGTGACTCGTTTCGCGTAGCGTGATACTGACGAATCACCAGCAGCCCGGTGTATTCTCCCTGCGATCCGGCGTTAGGCTGAAACGAAATGCCTGCGAACCCCGTAATTTCCTTCAACATGTCTTCTAACTGCTGAAACAGGATGTGGTAGCCCGCTGCTTGAGTTGTCGGCGCAAACGGGTGTAATTGACCAAACTCTGGCCAGGTAACTGGCACCATTTCAGCCGTGGCGTTGAGTTTCATCGTGCACGATCCCAGGGGAATCATCGCCGTAGCCAGCGACAGATCCTTCATCTGTAGGCGATACATGTACCGCAGCAGCTCGGTTTCAGACCGATAGCGGTAAAATACGGGATGGGTTAGAAATGGCGTTGTTCGACGCAGAGCTAATGGAATTGTCAAGGCCGCAGGAATGTTGCCCACATGGGTGCTGATCTCAGCAAACAGAGTGAGTAATTCCTGTACGTCTTGTGGCGTGGTCGTTTCGTCGAGGGCGATCGTGAGGGTGTGGGCATCGAGCTGGCGCAGGTTGATTTGACGGGCGATCGCCTCTGCCATTAGCGTGTTTGCCTGTTCACCGACCCCAACCCGCACTGTATCGAAGAATGGCTCAGACCCAATCGTGTAGCCCAGCTCCCCTAACCCACTCGCCAGAGCCACGGCCAACTGATTAACTCGCTTGGCAATGCGAGTTAATCCGTCCGACCCATGATAGACGGCGTACATTCCGGCAATAATTGCCAACAGAACTTGAGCCGTGCAGATGTTGCTTGTGGCCTTGTCGCGGCGAATGTGCTGCTCACGGGTTTGCAACGCCAACCGCAGCGCCGGATTGCCCGATACGTCTTTAGACACCCCCACTAGCCGCCCTGGAATTTGCCGCTTGAACGGTTCTTTGGTGGCAAAGTAAGCCGCATGGGGGCCGCCATAGCCCAAAGGCACCCCAAACCGCTGGGTGTTGCCAACGGCAATATCGGCTCCAAATTCTCCGGGGGGCTTTAGCAGCACCAGACTCAACAGATCCGCCGCTACGGTAACCAGCGCTCCGGTTTCATGCGCGCGCTGGGCAAAGTCGGTGTAATCATAAATCGCGCCATCAGTAGCAGGGTATTGCAGCAGCACGCCAAATACGGGTGTAGCAAAGTCAAAGGTGGCATGGTCGCTTACCAGAACGTCGATGCCCATTGGCACCGCACGGGTACGCACTACCTCAATTGTTTGGGGATGGCAGGCACTGGACACCCAGAAAGTCTTAGCAGTGCCCTTATACAGCCCGTAGCTCATGGTCATTGCTTCAGCCGCCGCCGTGCCTTCGTCAAGCAGTGACGCGTTGGCGATCTCCAGCCCTGTTAGGTCAATCACCATGGTCTGAAAGTTGAGCAGTGCCTCCAAGCGTCCCTGGGCAATTTCGGGCTGGTAGGGTGTGTATTGGGTGTACCAACCGGGATTTTCTAAAATGTTGCGCTGAATCACCGGAGGCGTGATGCAGTTGGAATACCCCATGCCAATCAAAGAGCGGAAGACCTGGTTTTGCGAGGCGATCGCCCTCAACTCTCGCAAGGCCTCGTCTTCACTTTTCTGCCCCTCAAGCTGCAGCGGCCGTCTTAACCGAATGGCAGCAGGCACGGTCGCCTCAATCAACTCTGCCAGCGACGAAAACCCCAGCACCGCCAGCATGGCCTCAATCTGCTCATCCCCCGGTCCAATGTGCCGCTGCGTAAAGTCATCGGTGGGCGGCAAGGACTCTAGTTGAGCTAGCGATCGCAACTGGTTTACTGGATTGGTGTCTAGGACTGAAGAGCTGTTTGGTGCTAGTGGAGAGGCGATCGCCCCGTTTGGCGCATTCCCATTTACCGCAACATCGCTAGTGCTGGATGCTGCCTCGGCGATTTGGGGTGCAGTCTGAGGATGAAGAGAAGACTCAAGCGACATAGGAAAAGCTCTTGATACTGTGAATGACTAAAAAATGAGGCAAACTTTTCTCTACGAAACGCTTGCCCAACTAAGGGTTAAGGATAGGCGCTAACGTCTTAAGACTCCGTATCGACAGCCTCAAGCTAAAGCACTACTTTAACCATTCTGCAATAATTTGTAATGTTCTGGGGAGGGAACAGGGAATGACACAAGCCGCCACTTATCTTCATCCTTCATTCCACTGCTGCACAGAGGCAAGCTGCATCCCTCATGCTTTCCCTAACGTCCTTCCCCTAACTTCCTTCTACTTTGGCTCGATACTCTGCCGCATTCATCGCATCCTCTAGCTCACGGGGATCGCTGATGCGAATTTTGAGCATCCAGGCTTCACCGTAGGGATCGTTGGCTAATTCTTCTGGGGTATCGATCAGGCGATCGTTGCGATCGATGACACTGCCCGATACAGGGGCTTTCAAGTCTTCTACAGCTTTCACCGATTCTACGGTGCCAAAGGTTTCGCCCTTTTCTAAGTCAGCGCCGACTTCGGGTAATTCTAAAAATACAATGTCGCCTAGCTGATCGACTGCAAATGCCGAAATGCCAATGGTGACCGTATCGCCGTCTACGCGAGCGTACTCGTGAGAGTCGAGGTACTTTAAGTCGTCAGGGTAGTCAAAGCTCATAGTCGCTGTTAGTCGCTGGGGGAACGTGAAAGTGATTGGTGGTGTTGGCTTGCCTGCTCAGAGCGCGTATCGCCGCTAACCCATTAAATGTACAGTAGACTTCTGTCGGGAATACCCTTTTGGAGAGTGTGATTTAAGGGAGCGTGAATCGTTTTTTGGTCTCGCTGAGACCGGATGCACGCCAGGGGATTACCGTCCGCTACACCTACACTCGCTGATAAAATGGGCGCTTCACCACGGTCGCGGGATAGGCTTTGCCCCGAACTTCAACCTCCAGAACTTGACCAATTTTGGATAAGGCAGTGGGAACGTAAGCGAGGGCGATAGGATAGCCCAAGGTGGGGGACTGGGTGCCGCTGGTGATGATGCCCACAGGCTGACCGTTGTGCAGCACGGGGTAGTCGTGGCGGGCTATGTTGCGCCCTTGCATTTGTAGCCCGATCAGGCGACGGGACACGCCGTTTTGCTTCTGCTGCTCCAGCACAGAACGTCCAATGAAGTCGCCCTTTTGGTCAAGGTGAACAAGCCAATTCAACCCTGCTTCTAAGGGGGTGGTGGTGTCGGTAATATCTTGCCCGTAAAGCGCCATAGCCGCCTCTAGGCGTAGAGTATCGCGTGCGCCTAGTCCGCAGGGTGTGACACCAAGAGAGAGGAGCGATCGCCACAGTTCCTGTCCGACGGCTGCGTCTACCATCACTTCAAACCCATCTTCTCCGGTGTAGCCCGTACGCGCCAAAAATCCGGGTTGACCCAATACGCTGCCCTCTAGATGACCAAATCGCTTAATGCTGGCAAGATCTGCCGTAACCACCTGCTGGAGCAGCGCCACGGCTGCGGGCCCCTGCACGGCAATCAATGCTTTTTCTAGAGAAAGATCTTGGAACTCTAGGTCGGCTAAATTTAAGTGCTCTAACAGCCAGGTTTTGTCTTTTGCGGTGGTAGCCGCATTGACAATCAAACTCACCCGCTGCGTTCCACTGGTTGCCCTCCCGTGATAGTAGACGATCAAGTCATCCACAATGCCACCCTGGGGGTTTAACAAAACGGTGTACTGCGCCGCTCCGGGCTGAAGCGGCAGCAGATTAGACGGCACGAGGGGCTGTAGCTGCTCCAGTAGGTTCACCCCAGTTAGAACAAATTTGCCCATGTGGGAAATATCAAACATCCCTGCCTGCTCCCGCACCGCTTGGTGTTCTTGGGAGATGCCGCTAAACTGCACTGCCATATCCCAACCTGAAAAGGCTGTCATGCGAGCGCCTTGGTCTAAGGCAAGGTCATAGAGCGGGGTACGACTGAGGGCAGTGGAATCTACTGGAGTAATCACGGTATCAGGTTAATAAATACAGTTGGCTAGCGAGTTATGAGCAAAATTTACCCGATGTCGCTTGCTTTGCTGACTGTATCCTTACTGGCCTGTTAAATACAAGAGCGGTTACTTCGATTGCGGCTGAACCGGATTAACAGGCTGGCGCAAAAACTCTAGCCAGCCATTTTTGTGTACGACTCCCCACAGTACCCATCCGGCGATCGCCACGCAACCCAGCGCTAGGCCAAGTGACACAAACTGAGGTATCCAATCCGGTAGATCTCTCGCCACCCGCATTTGTGAGCGAGGTGCTGACTGAGTAGAGCGATATAGTGTAGGACGTGAAGCAGGGCGCGTAGGAGAAGAACGAGTAGCTGAAGCAGTTGTGAGGCGCGACGCAGAGGTGCGTACCTGCGGCGAACCTACCATGCCTACCGGAGAAACGTCGGCCATAGTTAAGCGCAACTGCTGTAACTGTTTAGCGACAACAATCGGGCGCTGTCCCGTTCGGCTCCATTGCAGCAGTTCTCCAGCATCAATAGCACAGAGATTGACCAAAGCAATTTCACCAATTCGTTGCCACATCAATTGATTGTGCGTGACCAACACCACCATATGGCTGGGCGAATCTAGCGCTAAGGCATAAGCACAGCGAGCCGCTGCCAGCGCAATCCGAGTCCGATGAGTCAACCCGTGCCCTGCTGCTGTCAGCGTAGAGTGATGGGCATGGACATCTGTAATCTGCCATCCGCTCGTAGGATAAAAATGGTTAAACGCTTTAGACAGCTCTTCCAAGTCTGGATCGGGAGAACGGTCAAACAACATCTTCATTTCTTCATATACGGCCTGAGGGATATGCGCTCTCCCCACCCGCGAAAACTCACGCCACTCGCGTTGAGAGCCACTCACCAAAGCCGTAATATCTAAAACCAGTACAACCGGTGGAAT
Organism: Elainellales cyanobacterium; assembly: GCA_038321765.1. Classification (GTDB taxonomy): domain Bacteria; phylum Cyanobacteriota; class Cyanobacteriia; order Elainellales; family Elainellaceae; genus CASBQJ01. The sequence continues at coordinate 9,345 of JBBQFG010000073.1, read as the reverse complement.
TAATGTCATGGACTAGCCTCCAATACCTAGGCGACCCGCTAACCCCGGCGTTAAAGGTAGCAATATCGCCGCCATCAGGAACAAAACCAACAATCCCAGAACAGCGCGTGCATCATCTGGTTCCGAAAGCTCGTTTAATGCAGGACGTTCTAAATCTCGCTGCAAAAACAGAATCAAAATAGCCCAATATAGAGCTAGTGAATTGACCAACGAAGCAAGTCCCAAGACGAGCAGCGTTGCAACCGTGGTACGCCCTGCTATCTTTCGCCCATAAATAGCCTGGACAACACGTCCACCGTCTAGTTGTCCGGCGGGCATTAAGTTGATGGCAGTAATCACCAACCCAATCCAACCGATGATGACTAACGGATGAACATCTACCAAAGATTCTTGTAATACATCGCCCAATATCACCCGCGCTAGAGTGCCCACCAGGATTGAACCCTGAAAGACCTCTGATGGAACTTGGAATAGACTGCCCTGATGAGATAATAGTAAACCGATAATCACCATCGTGAACGCAACTAGTCCACCCGCAGTTGGGCCAGCTACCGCAATGTCAAATAGCACATTGCGATTGGGCAAGAGCGACTCGAATCGAACAATTGAGCCAAAAGAGCCAATTTGTAGCGTCGGAATGAAAAAGGGAGGACTCAGTCGAATTCCATAGCGTCGCGCTAGGACTCGGTGCCCCAGCTCATGAGCCACCAGGGTTAAGATAATGCCTATCCCTACCGGGAGCGTTTCACCAACCCGATGCAGATCTGCAAACAGGTCAAAATTTTGCAATAGCCCTGCCGATTCTAAACAGGTGGCTCCTGTTATCACTGCCAACAACGTTGCTAAAATCCATTGGGGAAACGTTGTTATTGGTGGATCATTAGTACTTGGCAGGGTAACGACTACAGGCCGTTCGTCGGCTCCCTTAACTAAGAAAAGGCGGTAGCGATCGCCCACTTTCTCATGCAAGTTCGCGGTTAGTCGCGCATGGGTCGCTTCAATATCCCCCCGCAAATTTCCCTTAAAGATAGCCCCATCCTGATAGGGAATAGATTCCGTAGTGAAAAAAGTATCGATGCCAAAAATAGTTTGAATAGCCTGTAAATCATCTGCCGAAATTGTAGGAACCTCGGGCGGCTGGGTCGGTCGCAGCGGGACAGCGGCTGGTGTAACCTTAACCCTATCCGCCTCAGATAACTGTGGGTCTTCTGTAGAATTGCTAACGCGACTCGAAGAATCAGCTTGAGTTTTTGAGATGTTCGAGATGACCGATGCTGAAGGGCGATTAGGTTCTAGAGCGCGCAAGCGATTGCCAAGGTAGATATAGACGGCAATCGATCCGAGATTCAGCACCAACACTCCTGCCAAGTTGAGGTAGATGTTGAAGGCAAACAGCCCAAAAAACAACAGCCAGGGGGTCATTAGAGCCACCGACTGAAGCCATGCCAAGATCCCAAGCTGACCTAATGGTCTAGCGCGATAAAAGCCCCAGCCCAAAATTATCAAGGCAACTGTCAAAATCAAAAAGGTAGTGGTCATGAGGGTTTATATGCAGTCCATCAGTTCCGACTAGACCTAAAAACATTCCTGGTAGAACTTACGCGTACCAAACGAAAATAAATTGAATCATGTTGCGCTTGGCAACCGCAACATGATTCAACTGCGTAAGTCTTACTAAATACTCTTATGTCTAGTCTACGTAAATTACGGAAATCCTGTGAATTGAAGAATCGTAACTATCGCTGAGCTAGGCCTGATACCCTGTGCCATGAGCAGCAACAGCTAATCTCAAATTGCCCCGATGCTGAGCTAGAAGCCGTTCACCAGCCTCCGATTCTAGCCCTGTCCAGTGCATCAATAACGCTAGCTTGACCCGGCGCTGGCTCTTTTCCAACAGCGCAGCCGCATCGACTCGACTCAGCTCGGTTAAATCTGTGAGCATTGTGAGGGCACGATCGCGCAGTTTTTGGTTAGTCACTGCCACGTCTATCATGCGATTGCCATAGACTTTGCCAAGCTTCACCATTACCCCTGTCGAGAGAATATTTAGCGCTAGCTTAGTCGCAGTCCCTGCCTTTAAACGGGTAGACCCGGCTAAAATCTCGGCACCCACTAGCAGTCGAATATCCACATCAGCATCTATGCTGACTTGTTCGGCAGGCACGCAGGCTATAAAAATGGTGCTGGCTCCGCGCTGCCGCGCCGCATGAAGCGCCCCATGAACAAAGGGTGTTGTGCCCCCCGCCGTAATGCCTACTACCACATCGAGGCTATGAATCTGATGGTGGGCGATCGCCGTTGCTCCATCTTCTGCTCGATCTTCTAGGTCTTCCGAGCTACGCACCAACGCTCCTGCACCGCCGGCAATAATTCCTTGCACCAGCTCTGGCGAAGTACAAAACGTAGGCGGACATTCAGCCGCATCCAATACACCTAAGCGTCCACTAGTGCCCGCACCTACATAAAATAGCTTGCCTCCTTGGTGCAGCGCTGCCGCCGCGAGGTCAATGGCAGCCGCAAGATCGGCGCGAACATGGCTAACAGCGGCGATCGCCCGTGCATCTTCTCGGTTGAACAGATCCACAATTTCAATCGCTGACAGTTGATCCAGATTTTGACTTTCTGGGTTTACCTGTTCTGTTAAAAGGTGCCCTCGTTCAGCGCTGTTTGAGAGGTCTGAATTGGCAGGCTTCTGAAAATTTTGAAAGTTTTGCATGGTCATCTTTTACGGATCATCTCTTACAGCAGCCCTTCTAAGCGCTGTCGAATGCGCTCAAGTTCTGAGTCAGAGAAGTCTGGTGAAGCGTCACTCATTGCTGGCCGCTTTGCACCTTCGAGCTGCCAGTCCGTATTTTGCAGATTAGTTTCTGGCGGCAGTGCCAAGGTACCCTCCGGCACCAAAATAGACTCGTAAGCAGAATCCTTACAAAACTCGTCAATCTCTTCGGAATCAAGACATTCCACCGCTGGGCTTAAGAAATCCTGCGCTTCTAGCATCAACCCATAACGCGCTGCATCGTCTTCTGACTCAAACATCAAGATGACATTGCGATCGCCGTCCTTAATTTTTAAGGTGTGAATTCCCTCGTTATCCGTACCGGCATTAAAGAGTAAAACAAACACACGCATGGGGATTGTAAAGAATAGCGACACGGGCAAAAGTTCACGTCCTAGACTCATGGTAATCGGGAATGGACACAATGTTTATGAGATGTGTTTTGAGGAATATAGCTGTCGCCACAAAGATTAGGACACTGGGATCAAAGGGGGTGTGGGGGCTTTGCCCCCAGCCAGGGGTTCCACCCTTGCACCCCGTCCTAACCAATCCGTCTATGACTATACTGTCTAGTTTTTACGAGGTGTGTAAGGCGCACGTTGTGAAAGCTAGACGTTGAGACTCAAGCATTACGGACTAGTAGCAAAACAGTACAGACTAGTAGCTAAAGGCAGGCTAGAACCCTCTCAACTAAGCCACTTCACTACTCAAACAACACGTAAACAATGACTAAAACTGCATGGATTTTCCCAGGACAGGGTTCTCAGGCAATTGGGATGGGAGCCGATTTGTATGAGTTACCCACTGCCCAGACTCGATTTAATCGGGCAGCAGAAATTCTCGGGTGGTCAGTGCCTGAGATTTGCCAGAGTGCCGACGATAAGGTTTCTAAAACCCTTTACACCCAGCCTTGCTTATACACTATCGAGACTATTCTGGCAGACTTGATGCAGGAAAAAGGGCATCATCCGTCTCTGGTAGCAGGACACAGCCTGGGTGAGTATGTAGCACTTTATGTCGCCAGGGTGTTTGATTTTGAGACGGGACTGCAATTAGTTAAGCGTCGAGCAGAACTAATGGACGCAGTTTCTGAAGGAACCATGGCAGCGCTATTGGGATGCGATCGCACCCAGCTAGAGCAACAGCTTGCCCAAACACCAGATGTCGTACTTGCCAACGACAATAGCGAGGGGCAGGTAGTCATTTCGGGCACTCCAGAGGCAGTAGAGACAGTCATGGCGGCTGTGAAATCCAAACGGGCATTGAGACTCAATGTCAGTGGTGCCTTTCATTCGCCCCTCATGGCTGAGGCTGCTGCCGCATTTGAACCAATTTTGGCCAGTGTCCCCTTCCAGTCGGCTCAGATCCCCGTGCTATCTAACATAGACCCCATCCCCAGCACTGATACTCTTGTCCTTAAAGATCGCCTTACTCGCCAAATGACCGGGTCTGTGCGCTGGCGTGAAATCTCGCTCAAGCTGGCTGAGGAAGGTATGGAAAGCGTGATTGAAGTTGGCCCCGGTAAGGTGTTAACGGGTCTTATCAAACGTACCTGTCCGGGAATAGGGCTAAAGAATGTGGGGGCGATCGCCGATATCTAAGGCCAATATTTTTGCTGCCACTATTCTCAAGATGGGGTGTTGATTGTCGCTGTAGACTTTAGTTGAAGAGGCAATACCCATAATGAAAGAACGATGAAGGTCTGTCTCCATGCGCGATCGCGAACCCCCTGCTAGTCTTTTGCTCTATCACTTATTTAAGTGGTCAATAGTGGCACCGATGTTGGGGCTGTATTTTCGTGGACGCGTGTACGGCATGGATCAAGTGCCCAAGCATGGCCCCTTGGTAGTAGTGGCGAACCATGCTAGCGATTTTGACCCGCCTTTGGTTTCGTGCAGTGTACGCCGTCCTGTGTCGTATATGGCTAAGGAAGAATTGTTTCGGGTGCCGATACTCAATTCTGCAATTCAGCTCTACGGCGCGTATCCGGTAAAGCGTGGTTCCGCCGATCGCAGTGCTATTCGAGCGGCCATAACTCAACTCAATCAAGGCTGGGCAGTAGGTATTTTTCTGTCAGGGACACGCACAGCCGATGGACGCATCCCCGACGCCAAATTAGGCGCAGCGCTGATTGCTGCTAAAACTGGCGCACCGCTACTGCCCCTAAGTCTCTGGGGAACAGATCAAATCTTTGCCAAAGGTAGTCCCATCCCCCGTCCGGTTCCAGTCACTGTGCGGATTGGCTCCGCCATTGCCGCCCCTGCTTCAACCCAGCGAGGCGAGTTGGAAGCCGTAACCCAAAACTGCGTGGACGCTATTCATCATCTCCACGATTTGGGACGGTGAACCCATGACAGAATCGACTCATCTCAGCCAATTTCGGGTTATGGCGCAATACAACACCTGGGCAAACGATAGCATCTACGCCTTAGCCGCATCCCTGACTGAGGAAGAACGGCAGCGTAACCTGGGCGCTTTTTTTCAGTCGGTACACGGCACGTTGAATCATTTGCTAGTGGGCGATCGCGCTTGGCTAGGGCGGTTTTCGGCTAGCACTCCCTACCAGTTTCAAACGTTGCAGACTGCAAAGCGCTTGATCGACTACGATCTGCGACAAATTTTGTATGCCGATTTCGCAGAACTGCGGCAAGAACGAGTTGAAACCGATCAGGCGATCGCAGCCTGGATGCAAGAGTTAGAACCAGATATGCTGTTAGCGCGGATGCAGTATCGCAATGCGACGCGACAAATTGAGCGAGATCACTCTCTCTGGTTTGGGCTAGCACATTTTTTTAACCACCAAACCCATCACCGCAGTCAGGCAACAACACTGCTACATCAGCTTGGAAAAGACTATGGCATTACCGATCTGCTTGCCATGTACGATTTAGCAGACATTTCCATATAAACCTCGTCTAACTTGAAACCCAGAGTTTTCCCTCACCCTAAATCCCTCTCCCCGGGGAGAGGGACTTTGAAAGCTTTTCCGGCTCCCCTCGCCCTTTGGGAGAGGGGCTGGGGGTGAGGGCTAAAACTACAGTTCTCAACGTGGACTTGGTTTAGAACCCATTTGACATCTAATTAGAATTGAGATTTAGGGCGATTTTTGGGCAGTAGGGGCGAAGCATTTGCACTCGAATTGACGCTGCGTTGCCAGAATATTGATGCAAATGCTTCGCCCCTACGGAATATTCGCGATCACCGGAAAGATGTCAAATGAGTTCTATAAAACCTAAACAGCCTTAGAACCTAAACAGCCTTAAAACGAGGGCTTCTGGCGTGAGTTGTTTCCTGGCTAGGCCAAGAAAACAACTTATGTCTCCCAAAAATGGCTCCAAAAAAGGGATTTATGCAAAAGGTCTAGTCATGACGAGTGAGCGCTACATACTTAAGCTGGAATCCCTGCACAGCGTAGAATCCCCGCTGTTCAGGGATTCTACGCTGTTCAGAATTGTCATTACCATCACCTACGGGCTATGGCCATAACCCACGATCCTTAAGGTAGAGGTCTGAGAGGGGTAAAATGAGGTATTTTATGAGAGCGATGTAATGTAGAATTCTCATAAAAGTAACGAAAAGCAACAGTGGCTATTTTGATCCAGTACTGCTGCAAGCTACAGTGCACAACGTCAAACATCTGTTTTCAAAGCAATGATTTCAAAGGGGCTAGGTTAGCAGGTTCAAAGAAAATGATAGAGAAAAGTAAAATAAGCCAAATATTAAGTGAGTAAAACGGTCGGACATGGCTGACCTTTGCTAGGGGAGAACTGTCTGGATGAGGACTGTAGGGATGCAAGATTTGCGAGATGAACTAGCGGGAACGATGGGCGAGGCCGAATGGAATTGGCTACACCCCCATGCTGAGCGCAATGGGCTAGTGTTGGTAGCTCCAGAACTGGACTTACTAGATGTAGCCGTAGCGATCGCCACCGACAACACTACGCCCGTACAGCACTGGATTGCCGAAGGGCTGATTGCCAAGCCCTCTGAGGCTCAAATTAAGGCATGGGACAGCGATCGCAGCAAACGATTTAGCGCTCTAATTTTGCAGCCCTATGTGCTTATACAAGATGTCCAGCCGTACTAGGGTAACTTTGAAAGAGCTTTCAAGGGCTGATGGTTTCTGTATAAAGCGTACGAACTATTAACCTTAAAAACTTATCAGCCTTTAGAGATTCAGAGCATTTAGGGCTGAAAATAGCGCGCTATCGTTGCGCCTGTGCGCCCAGTCGTGACCCACAGCATAGAACGAGCGGCATCGCGGGCAACTTTTTCAATCGATTCAGGCGCTCTATCGGATGGAACCGCGACTGGTTTGAAGACAATGCCTCGGCTACCCAGCACAATTTCCCCAATCACTTCGGCACGGCGCATGTGATAGTCCGAGGTAATCAGGTACAAACTGTTGATTCCCTGAGCCTTGAACATATCTACCAGCGTTGTGAAGTTTGTGAGCGTATCGACCGCTTGATAGTCTAAATTTAATCGTTCTGGAGCAACGCCCGCTTCGGCAAACAGCCATTCCGAGTATTCTGGATTGCTGCCTGAAGACACCCAAATGGGTAAGTTAGGGTGCTCTTGAGCAAATTGTGCCGCAAATTGTTCTCGCTCTGTTGCGCCTCCCAGAACAAGAACCGCTTGAGGCGATCGCAAATGACCAATACTGTGACGATAAAACAGACACATCAGCAAAACCAATATCGCCAGTTGCCAGAACGGTAGCCTTTGACGACGGCGCGGTGTAGCTATGGGTCTAATAGAACGATGGCGCTTCAATGAGGGTTGATTCAGTCGCATAACAGAAGTCGTTTACTACGCGGCCATACCACGCATCCAAGCGAGCTGCTTGGTGCACTAGCGCAGTTTATAGTACTTTTTACACTACCTAAAAGCCTTCATCAGTGGGTAGTAGAGCCAATGAAATAACTCTTTGAAGCGCAGGACTTGTCTAGGCTTCAGAAAACTTCAGGTTTAGACGTGCTCATCCGTGGATGGAACAGTTTGAGCTGCAATAGCGCCGTTTATAAGTTCCACACTAACTGTGTCGGCTAGGTCATGACTAACGGCTCATACCCTCAAAGAGCACTAAGACAAAAGGTTTAAACCGTTTCAAAGCTAAACTTTACACTAGACTTTTGAGGATTGCGAGTGTTCAGGCGCAATTTTATGAAATTTTCTATGGGAATTTTTAGGTACCGATACATTTCTCATACATTTTTGGATCAACTTGCCCAAAGGCCTAGCCTTCCAGAAGCGATCGCAGTGCAATCTTCATCTCTTCTACGGTAGTAGTAGCCGTGCCAAACTGTCGTACGACTAAACTAGCTGCCAAATTACCCAATATGGCAGCTTCAATGGCAGGTGCGCCTGCTAATAGCCCCAACGTTAGGGCAGCAACCACAGTATCGCCTGCACCAGTAACATCGTACACATCAGTTCGGTTAAAGGCAGGAATAGATTCCTCTGAGCCGCTGCGGCTAAACAGGCTCATGCCCTCATCGCCTCGGGTAATCAACATATATTCCGCTTGGGTAAGCTGCAACAAATCTTGCCCCGCTTGGTGCAGAGTGGCGCTATCGGCAATGGCGTACCCGGCTGCTTTTTCTGCTTCCGGCAGGTTGGGGGTGAACAGAGTAGCTCCGGCGTATCGCTGTAGGTTTTTTTGGGTGTCGATGATCGTGCAAGGATGGCGCAGTACGGCCTCAATTACGGGCTGACTCAGCACGCCATCGCCATAGTCCGAACAGACGATCGCATCTACATTGTTATTGTCAATTTGTTGATGAATATAGTCCGCTAGCTGTAGCTGCAAATCGGGATCAGGTAAGTTGTCTGATTTGCGATCGACGCGCACAATTTGCTGCGTTACCGATTGACGGGCGTGCCCAGAAATACGCGTCTTAGTAACCGTCGGGCGATCGCCATCTACCAAAATACCGCTGGTGTCGATCCCCGCTGATGCAAAAATACCCCGTAGCACTTCGCCTTGTGTGTCTTTGCCCACCAACCCTACGGCTTTTACAGACGCACCCAATGTAGCCAAGTTATAGATAGCGTTGGCACCCCCACCAGGAATTTGCCGAGTAAATTCGTGCCGCAGAATCAGGACAGGAGCTTCTCGCGACACCCGTTCCACCTCTCCTGTTAAAAATTCATCTAGTGTGAGGTCGCCTACGACCAGCACGCGTGCCTGCCGAAACCCGTCCATCCACTGGTGCAGTCGCGGGGCGATCGCTTGCAGTTGACTAATAAAAGAAGCGTCTAACATCGGTTGCAATATCGTCTGTGCGCTATATCTATGCGCTGTCTAGTGTAGGGGATACTACAACACCATGAAAATTAGGGTAGTCCTAAATTGGTAATGATTTTTTGAAGCGCGGGCAAAGCCCGCGCTTCAAAAAATCATTACATCAATACCACTACCATTTTTTTTTGAAAGGGGCGCGGAGTGCTCCTTTCAAAAAAAAATCATATATGAAATCGGCAACACCAAAATTAGGATGCTGGAGTACAGGCATCGCGGCTGTAGGTAAACGTTACTTGAACTAAATAGGGCTGAGCCTCGTCTG
>JBBQFG010000072.1:0-20217 GCA_038321765.1 Elainellales cyanobacterium | reverse complement strand
GCGGTAGCCATGATCAATAGGACGCCTCCCTGTCATTCCCGCGCAGGCGGGAATCCATCTGCTCGATAGGTGCCAGCGTCATTCCCGCGCAGGCGGGAATGACGCTGGCATGTCCTAAGCTTTATGACTATGGCTATAGGTTGAACTACTTAGTGGTATTGATGTAATGATTTTTTGATGCGCGGGCTTTGCCCGCGCTTCAAAAAATCATTACTAATTTAGGACTACCAAATCTACAATGCCAAGCAGAACTTTAAGTGCCGCGAGTGTGGCAGACAGTTTATCCAAGATTCCTAGAACAAACGCATTGCTCAGGCGACTAAAGCCTTGATTGACAAACTGCTATTTGAGAAGATTCCGTTAGCCCTTACAGCTTTAGGACTACCCAATCATGAAGTGAGCAAGCTTCTGACCGTCAATCAGGATGGATTTTGCTATCTCTGAGTTGGTGTCATTTGACTCAATACGTGTCATAAGTGTCGTTGTTGGCAAGTTTTTGTCGCTCCGACACTTTTTTTGTCGTTTGCCATATTGCTGTCGCTCAAAACACCGTTGAGGCATTGCTTAATCTGGGTGTGAATTATTTTTGAAAGGGGCGTGGAGCGCCCCTTTCAAAAATAATTCACACATGAAATCAGGAACACCGACACGTTAGCTGTCGTTCGTTATTTGACTGAGTACTATTCGCGCCTGTTAGTTGTGCAATTTTTAATAGGCGTATATAGCTCTGATAGGCTACATACATTTTCTAACGTCATGTCTAAACTATCTTTACGGCAGAGTAATTGGAATCTCGATAAAAAAACTGCTGCCCTCATCAGTTGACCAATAGCTAAAGTGACCTCGATGCGTTTCCACAATAATTTGATGACTAATAGCCAGCCCCAAACCCATACCTTGACCGATGGGCTTGGTTGTAAAAAAGGGTTCAAAGATATGTGCTCTTGCTGCTTTTGACACGCCTGAACCATTATCTCTAACTCCAATCCGAATAGCTTTTTCTGGAGTAACCTCTGTAGAAATCCAAACTATTGGAATTACAGTTGGACTCTCTAAGGCAGTTTCTGGGTCAGTTTTCAAATGTTTCTCATAACTATCTTTAGAATCATCTTCGTAACCGCTAAACTTCAGGTCTAGTGCATCAATCGCATTATTCAATAAATTCAAAAATACCTGATTTACTTCACTTGCATAGCAGGTAACTAATGGCAAGTCATTATATTCTCTAATGATTTTTATAGCTGGTCTATTTGGTTGCTCCATCAGACGATTCTGTAGCAACAACACTGTGCTATCCAGTCCTTCATGTAGGTCAGCGGTCTTAATATCCGATTCACCCAGGCGAGCAAAGGCGCGTAATGCCAATACCAAATTACGAATGCGTTCAGCTCCCCCCCGCATCGATTTCATGATGTTCTGCAAATCATCTGCTATGAAATCTAGGTCTGTGGTATCTAGGATTTCCTGAATCTTAGGGGACACATCTGGATGTTCATGTTGATAGGTAGAAATCAAATTGAGCAAAGTCCGAATATAGTCATGGGCAGGATTAAGATTGCCAGTAATGAAGCTGATGGGATTATTAATTTCATGACATACTCCAGCAACTAGCTGCCCTAAGCCCATCAGCTTTTCTTTGCGGATGAGTTGAGCTTGCATGTACTTTAGATCGTCCAAAGTCCTTTGCACCTGAACGTTTTTGGATTGTAGTTGAAATTGTAGATCTTGAATCTTAAGATGAGTTTGAATGCGAATTAAAACTTCTTCAAATTGAAAGGGTTTTGTAATAAAGTCAACTCCACCCACTTGAAATGCTTTTACTTTGTCTGTTACGTCGTTCAAAGCACTCAAAAAAATAATAGGAACTGAAGCTGTCTGAGGGTTTTCTTTTAATGCCTCACACACCTCATAGCCACTCATTCCAATCATATTCACATCTAGAAGAATGAGATCAGGCACTGTTGCTTGGGCTGCCATAAGAGCCATTTTGCCGTTTAATGCCTTGCGAACCTCATAACCTTGCGAGAGCAGCAACGCAGAAAGAAACCGAATATTTTCCGGTGTGTCATCTACGATCAGAATATCTGCTTTTTTGAGTGTAGTTGGGCGATCGCTAGAATCCATTGCCTGTTCTCTATCGTTTATTTTTATAGCTGGGTCAAAGCATTGAGATTATCTTTTATTTGAGTGGCGGTTATACCGGATATTTGAGTGGCGGTTATACCGGATTGTTGTTAATGTTTTTTGGAATGAGTTACCTTCCTACCTAAAGCACATTATAAGTTTGAGAATACTCTATAAGTAGTTCAACCTAAATAAAAGCCAAATCCTAAAACCCTGTGCCGCCCGCGCAGCAGGCGGCACAGGGTTTTAGGATTTTATATTTACTTAAGCCCATCTACTTATCTCTAAACAGGACTTTCCAAGGCCTCTGCTGACAATTGAAAAAGGTTGAGAATATGGTCAAACTGAAAATCTTCAGCTAATTTTTCTATTTTACTCCTGACAACAGCATGGTCTGAAGAGAGACGCTGAAGTAGTTCGATGATACGAATATCATTTCCTTCTAACGCGGATTGGCGCAGTTGACTAACCCACTCAACAGGCATAGTACTAAGACAAGCTCGAAAGTTTTGAGATAAGGATTGCGGCATTTCGATGCTAGTGGCTGAACTACTTACATCGGATATGGCTGCGGCATCGGATGTAGCTGCTGATTCGGCATCAAAATATTGAAGGCTTAGATGTTGAGTCAACTTTTTTACTAATTCTTGATACTGAAAGGGCTTTCGGATAAAGTCATCACAGCCGACAGCCATAAATTCTTGGCGCTGTTCGTCAAAGGCACTAGCTGTTAGAGCAATGATGACAGTGTCTTTGCCCTGGGGGGTTTGTTTGATCTGGCGGGTAGCTTCTAGGCCTGTCATGATGGGCATCCGCATGTCCATGAAAATTAAGTGTGGCTGCCAGTCTTGCCAGATGGCGATCGCCTCTTGACCATTGATAGCTTCTCTCAGCTCAAAACCATACAAGCTCAACATTTTTATCAGTAGCAAGCGGTTGGTGGCGTCATCTTCCACAATTAAAATTCGACGGGTAGGCTGGTTGGGAGCCAGGGCTATAACCGACTGAGTGATCCCAGCCTGAGTCATCCTAGATTGAATTGTCCCAAAGGACGACTTGGTGGCGATCGCCTCCCTACACCCAACTGCAATATCAAACCAAAACCGACTTCCCTGACCCACATGACTGACGATGGAAATCTTGCCCCCCATTAACTGTACAAACTTTTGACTAATCGCCAACCCCAATCCAGTTCCTTCCGACACAGACAGACCCGTTTTGCTCTGAGTAAAGGCTTCAAATAACGTCGGTTGCTCACTCAGATCTATCCCCAGACCTGTATCTTCAACCTCAAATCGTAAGGTTTGATGGGCATCGCTAAGGGCATCAACATCATGCGGTTGAGGTACGAGCATCGATACCCTGACCGTAACAAAGCCCTGCTCTGTAAATTTAATGGCATTGCCCACTAAATTAATCAGCACTTGCCTTAGTTTCCGCTCGTCGGTAATGACCTCTTGGGGCACTGCTACTGCACAGTCAAACGTCAGTTCAATCCCCTTCGCCTTGGCTCGTAGCCGCAGCATGCTTTCAACTTCGTTGAGTAGATGGTATAGATCGAATTGGTTTTGATCTAGTAAAACCCGCCCCGCTTCAATTTTTGACATTTCTAGCACGTCGTTAATCAGCTTGAGCAAGTGTTCGCCACTGCGATTGATAATGCTTAAATGCTCGTGTTGAGTCAGGTTTAACGTCTGATCCAAAGCCATGAGCTGGCTAAATCCCAATACGGCATTGAGGGGCGTTCGCAATTCATGGCTCATATTGGCCAAGAACTCGCTTTTTGCATGGTTAGCGGCATCTGCTGCCTCTTTGGCCAGCTTTAGTTCTTGAGCCTGCTGTCGCGTTTGAGCCAACAGTTCTGCTTGCTGAACCGCAATGCCTAGCTGGCCGCTAACTTGAGATAAAACCTCAATTTCTGTTTCTTGCCACTGCCGTGGTGCACCATTCTCATAGGCCGCTAGTAACCCCCAAAGTTCGTTACCACAAAAAATTGGAACAATTATGTAGGCTTTTGCTTGCAGCGATTCAAGCAGCGTGAGGTAACAGTCATCAAAACCTTCTGCATAAATGTCAGCGACACAACACTGACCAGACTTTTGGCGATAGCGCCCGCCTTCGGTCGTTTGCAGATAGGTATCTTGAATCAGCACTTCTGAGCCATCTATCCGTTTAACAATGCAAGCAGCGTTGTCTACTAGCCCTCGCGTCAGAATGGAGTTTTCTGCTGGCTGAGGGATAAGTGCATCCCAGCCCGTTGCTACCGATTCTGCTACTACTTTACCGCTCCAGTCTGGGCTGAACTGGTAGATTAAGGTGCGATCGCACCCAACAACCTGGCGGAGGTCTTTCGTCGTAATGTTAAAGATGGCCTCCAAATCTAAACTTTGGCGCATCCGCAAAATGACTCGAGTAGTAGCGCGTTCTCGATCTACCACTCTCTGGACTTTTGTTTCTGCCCCGCGACGTTCTTGAATTTCTGTTTCTAACGCCGCATTAGTCTGAACCAATTCAACCGTGCGTTTTTGTACGCGAGATTCTAGCTCTGCATAAGCTATTACTTTTGCATCTTCGGCCTGCTTTCGCTGCAGCTCTGCCGCCGCACGCGCTGCAAAAACCGCCATAATCGCTGCGGTGTTGTCATCTTGAACTAATGGTTTAGTATCTAAGACGCAAAGTGTCCCAATTACCTCCTCAGCAGCGTTCAACAGGGGCACCCCCACGTAGCTCACTGCATTCATTTGAGTCAGCAACTCACCCTGTGGAAACAAGTGCTGCAAATTTTCGGGGAAATAGCAGGGTTGTTGACGCTCTGCCATCAGACCAGAAGGTAACCCCTGCACTACGAGAGTAGTATTTTCAGCGAGATGATTAACCGACCAAAAGGCAAGAGTGCGAAAGGTTTGTGATGCCGACTCAACTACTTCTGAAACCAAAACGTAGTCCACGTTTAAGGCGCTGGAGAGGTGCTGTACCAAGGCAGAGAAAAATTCTTCTCCCGTCACCGATGACGTGCCAACCATAATTTGCCGCAGCGTTGCTTCAGCTCGATTACGTTCTACAACTTGCGTTTCTAGCTCTTGGTTGACGAATTCCAACTGTTGCGGACTTTTGGGCGACAAGAACTGAGGCAGCAGCTCCACCAATTTTACTGCTGTGTAGCAAGAAACTAGCGCTGTAATAGCTCGCTCTATTCCTGTAATCCAATAGGCAGGATGCCAGATGGTCCAAATATCTAGCAAATGCCCCAATCCGCACAGAGTAATGAATGTCCCAAACAAGACGAAAACTCTATTGAAAGGGACATCTGCCCGCTTGCGTGCAAAGGAGAACAAAATGATAGGGATAGAAAAGTAAGCGATCGCCACCAAAGCATCACTAACGATATGCAATAGCACCAACGGGGTCTGCCCTAAATAACACTGCCCGTGAGGAATATACTGGCTGGGCGAGATCAAAGTTTTGAGCAGCTCTAGCATTAGGATTCAGAGAGAAGTCTGAAGATAAAAAGAGACGGGCATTGCTTAATCTGGGTATGAATTTTTTTGAAAGGTCGCGGAGGGATCCTCTCAAAAAAATTCATACATGAAATTAGCAACACCAAGAAACGATAGCAATGCGAGATGCAGCCCTAAAGCAATGGAAAAGCGGAAATCCCACGTCGCTGTACTTGTGGGAAAGCACCCTCAAATGAATCTATGGCTTAGACCCGGTCGGCTGAGACGAAAGCTAAAAGCAATAGCTCGTCTAGCAACTCAAGGTTTTTCAGCTAAGCTCAATTTTATCATCCACACCTGTACAGATCTTGGCAGATTAAAATCAGAATTTTCACTGTCTTAGGTAGTATTTTCAAGAGGGTTGATCTGAGTAGGTAGTCGCGATCGCTACACTGACCTCACACCCAATCGGTTAATGCACGTTAAGAAAAACTCAGGCAGGGGGCGATCGCCTGAGCCACTTACATAACGGAAAGCGCGATTTATTATGTAAAGAAGTCGTTACTGATAGTTTTAGGATAACCGAAAGTCAGTCTCCTACCAGTCAAACGCTGCCATCAAGTAGCCGTGAAGTTTAATGGTTTGACATTCCAGCGGGACTTGCTGCTAGGACGCTTCACCAAGTCGTGATTAATCAATGAGTTCTTTGAAGATACCAAGAGAAACCATTCACAGGCCAATCGTTAGTTTCTATGGGCAAACCATCAGTATAACATTGGCAAAAACATGTAGCCAAAGCCACATCGTAAATTTGCATTCAGCCAATTTCTAAAGCCACTTTCTTCAATCGGTAGAGGTCTTAACGTCAATACTTTTGGGGAGCACAGGTTTTGCTCTCACTCCCCAAAAGCATCACACGGTTGGCCTGACTGTTGCTAGTACGTACTGGAATTATCTGGCCTTTTGTTTTTGATAGCGCAAAAAGATCCAGACTGCAAAGGCGATCGCCAGTCCACCTAGCACAATTTTTGAAACAGGGCCTAAGTACTCATCCACCAGGTCGTAATTTTCGCCCAGTGCAAAGCCGGCGTAGGTCAGCAGCAGCGTCCAAATTAGCGTTCCGGCGGTGGAATAGAGCAAAAAGGTGAATAAGTTCATGTGCGCTAGTCCAGCCGGAAGGGAGATTAGCGTCCGCACCCCCGGTACCAATCGGCAAATAAATACCGCAAAGCCGCCATACTTGTTAAACCAGGCGATCGCCGTTTCGATATCGCGTCCTGACACGGTTAACCACTTACCGTACCGATCAGCTAGCTGGATTAAGCGACCCTCGCCCAAATACATTCCCGCGAAGTACCAGGGAAATGCCCCCAGTACCGTACCCACTACCCCAGCGATGACCGCCGGGACAAAATCCATATTTCCCTTAGAAACGGTAAACCCCGCCAGCGGCATAATTAGCTCCGACGGAATTGGTGGAAAGAGGTTTTCCAAAAACATCAACAAGCCGATGCCCAGATAGCCCAAGGATTCCATCGTACGCGTGATCCAATCAACCATTTTTCAACCAGGGACTAAGGGACTAATTCATTCAGACAAACGGATTGCAGGCATTGAGCGCAACCCATTTATCTATACCGAGCGACGTTTGCAAGATCCTGAGAGATGCTGCGAGTAATCTAACATCTGAATGGTAGATTTCGGCTAAATTCAGCCACAACAGAGACGCGTCTGCTCAATAAATAAAATTTTCATCAAGATTCATCTTTGAGCAAACTAAGTAGTTCAACCTACATAAAAACCAAATCCTAAAACCCTGCGCCGCCCGCACAGCGGGCGGCGCAGGGTTTTAGATCTTATATTTAATTAAGCTTATCTACTTATAGCGATCGTTACGCTTAATTTCTTTAGGACTTACGTTCCTACACGAAAAACCAAGAAAGTTGAATGAATTTGCGGGCGCGGAGCGCCCGCAAATTCATTCAACTGCGTAAGTTCTGTATCTTACTAACTGGAGCGTGAATCGTTTCTCAGCTTCGCCGGGAAACGATTTACGTAGGAGGTCTAACCTATAGAGCGGGAACTAAGGATGGATCTGGGGCTGAAGTTGGAGCGGGGGATGGAGCGGGGGTAATTCTGAGCGATCGCACCATCGTATCCAGTTGGGTCAGTGTGGGGGCAAAACTGGCTGCGTCTTGTACGTTAATCTGCTGAGTAATTCGCCGCAGATAGTTTTCGTATTCAGCCACAAAGGCATCGTAATTGTCTGCCGTTATTAGGTCGGCAACCGTTTCGGGCAGTACGGCGGTCAAAATTGGATGATAGAAGGAGATGTAATATTTACCATCGCTGCTCATGCCCTGAAAGGTATAAAACAAGTTAGAGCGTGCTATGGGACTCAGCTCTTGGCTGTAGGTTGTCAAAAAGCGAACGCCCGAACCGCTCTGAAAATTCAAGTAGCTCACCTGCGATCGCAATACCTGAGTGGCTGATAGATTGGGTAAAATCGCTACCTCATCGGCAATATACAAGGGGCGCAGGGTGAGAAGCGATCGCAATCGACCCAGGAGCAGATTCACATCGCGCATTTCTTGCCGATAGCCCGCATAGAGACCTCGCCACCCGCCAACCGGGTAGACGTAAAGCCGTCCCACCGAAGGATACGAATCAGGAAAAAGATCCGTGACCGCGTTGCGAAACGTGAACTGGAGATGGGTCGGCGCACCATTGAGGTACGGCGGAGCTTCAATGTCGTAGGGAACGGCGGCCTTAACCATTCCCTGAACGCGATCGGTTAAATCGCTGGCATCAAAACTCACCTGGTTTAGCGTCAGCGATAGTTCAGTAGAGACTTCGGGCAGTTCGGTGGCCGGAGGGCGAAAGGGAGTTTCCGTCAGCGGCAAAGGCGGGGTTTGAGCACTGCTAAGCAGCGGCACGACTGCAGGCAACGCTATTGCGATCCCAACTATTTTACCTGTCAGACTGAGCCACCACCCCACACCACCCAATTGCCCGGATCGCCGCCTCAAATCTCTCACGCTGCTTTCTCACTCACCCGTAATCGACAGTCCCTCCACCCAGACGCGGGGGCTAACGCCGCTTCCCGTCAGTTCCAGATCCTTTTCTACATAGATAATAGACCGGAGTAGGTCACGAAAATCTCCGGCGACTGTGGCAGATTCGATACTTGTGCGCTTGCCGTCTTTAATCAGCCAGCCGTCAAAGGGCAGTGAGAAGGAACCTTGAAGCGACTGCACCCCTGCGTGGAGGGCTTGCAAATCGTCGATCAAAATGACGTTATCTGCCTCATCCAGGCTGTAGGTTTGGGCGGCAGGTATACCGGGAAAGGCATGGTAGAAGTGCCGACCGACCGTTACTTTTGCGCCCATGTTGGCGTGTCCGGTCGGCTGGGCATTCATGCGCTTGGCAGTACCAGCGCTATGCAAGAAGCTGGTGAGGATGCCTTTGTCGATCAGGGTAATGCGGCGGGTGGGGGTGCCTTCGCCGTCAAAGGTTTCGCCGCCCACGTTTTCGGGATGCAAAGCATCATCGCAAAGACAGAGTAATGGGGAGGCGATCGCCTCTCCCAGTGACTCTGGGGTCGAAAGGCTTTGTTTATCCAAAATGCTCTGGGCGTTGAATAGATTAGAGAATGCCCCCATCAGGCTCAAAAACGCATCGGGTGAAAACACAACGCGATACTGACCTGATTTAATTTTTTCGTAGTTCAGGTGGCTGATGGTTTTTTCTGCCGCTTCTTTTAAGCAGCCGTCTACATCCAAATCGCTAAAGCTGCGGCTGACTTTGAACGCCCCGGCACTGCGCGGCTTACGTCCTTCTTGCTCAGTTTTGCTATACAGATAAATTGAGGCCACCGATCGCCCTTCTCGGCGCATTGCCCCCGCACTGTTGAGATAGAACCGATCGAGTTCTCGCTGCGCCATGCCGTTGTAGGGAACAGAGGCGATCGCCGGATGGGCTGCCATCAAATCTTTTTCTGCCCCGATCAGCCTGTCAATTAAGTCAGCCACCGCCACTGGAGGAGCTTTGTCGTCTAGCTCTCCGCTCAACGGCGCTGTGGCTTCGGGGCTAAAGTCAGGAATATTTTCTTTTGCGCCAAAAAAGCTAGCATCGTAGGCCGTTTTTAGCGCTAGCTCTAGGCCAATCGGATCGACATCCGTGGTGGAGGTGATGCCAATGGTGCCGTCGCCATTCCACACGCGCACCGTCACGCTAGAGCGCTGCGATGCCTTCACCTGCTTGGGTTCACCATGATCAACTTGAACGCTGGTTTCATCTACCGACGCGCCGTAGATGTCGTATTTCTCAATGCTGAGCCGTTTGGCAGCTACTTCAGCGTGGGTAGCTAGATCGTCAATGGAGGTTGGCATAGTTACCGAGTTTTATAAAGAGTACTTCAGAAATAATTGAAAGATGGTGAGCCAAAGCCGATAGCTGGGTAGGGGCAGGTTTTGGAGATCACTGGTGTAGCTCAGCCACATGCTGACTAAACCTGCCTCATACACCTACAGTTAAGACCCGTAATGGAGACGGCTAGGAAACGCGATCGCGATAGAAACTGTGCAATAAAGCCTCCAATCGCTCCTCTGGGCAATACTCCACAAGCGCTTCAAAGGCATCCCATAGTTTGGCAGCACTATCGCCTAACATCGGACTTAGGCCCCACACGTCTTCTACCCATTCCAGCGGCGGCGACTCCTCAAAAATCGCGCGTTCCAGTAGGGCTTTTGCCTCAGTTTTTGAAATAGCCATCGGCCTAACTCCCCGACCGTCCGCCGACTGTAATTGAATCGACCTTCAGGTGAGGCTGGCCAACGGTGACGTAAATGCTGCCGCTAACGGAACCGCAGAACCCAGCGGCTAGACCCAAATCTTTCGAGCACATGGAAATTTTGTCCATAATTTCCGTCGCTTCACCAATTAGCGTTGCGCCCTTCAGCGGCTTGGTCACCTTGCCGTTCTCAATCAGGTAGGCTTCATCTACCGAGAAGTTGAACTGACCCGTAGCCCCAACGCTACCGCCACCCATCTTTTTGCAGTAGATGCCCTTATCAATCGAGCCAAACAAATCGTCTAGCTCATAGCTGCCGGGGGCAATGTAAGTATTCCGCATCCGGCTGGCAGCGGCATAGGCGTAGCTTTGACGGCGACCGCTGCCTGTGCGGGGATGGCCTGTCCGCATGGAACCTGCCCGATCTGCCAGGAAGTTCTTAAGGATGCCATTTTCAATCAGCAACGTCCGCTGAGCTGGCATCCCTTCATCATCCATGTCGATCGTGCCAAAGGCATCGGGAGATAGCCCTTCATCCCACGCAGTTAAGGCTTCATGGGCAATCTTTTGTCCCTTTTTGTCGATAAATGGTGTCGTCTTACGCTCAATTTGAGTCGTTTCCAACAGGTGCCCACAGGCTTCGTGGAAAATCACCCCGCCAAACTCATTCGCCATCACCACTGGATAACTGCCCGACTCTACATAATCGGCATAAAGCATTTTTCCGGCAGACTCGGCTACTCCTTCTGCTGTGGAGTCAAAATCCCAGGCGCGCAGAAAGTCAGGTTTGCCTGTGCTGCCCAAGCGCTGTCCAATGGAAGATCGATTCGCTCCATCGGCACACAGCAAGCTATAGCCAGCAGACTGCGTTAGGCGAATATCGCGGGCAAAGGTGCCATCACTAGCCGCCACTAATACCTCTTGCCAATCGCGGAAATAGCTGGCACGACGAGATTGCACGTGGCTCGCCTTGTTGCCGATGCGGGCATTGGCATCCAACAAGATCTCGCCCATTTCACGAATTGAGCTACAGTCTGCCAGCCAGCTATCTTTGCTCCGTTTAGTGGCGTAGTCGCGCAGCAGTTCCAGATTGATTTCGGGAATAAAGGCGTTTGCAGTCGGCAGTTGTAGCCCCAAAATCGACAGCGCTTTTTCCAATGCCAGCTTCAACCCTGTGAAGGATAGATCGTTGGTGCTAACGTAGCAGTCGCCCTTGCCGTGAAAGACTCGCACCCCCGCACCTGTGGTCAGTGCTGGAGAAATACTGGTAATGGTGTCGTCTTCTGCTAAACAGTTAATGTAGTTGACCCGCTCCAGGAAAATTTCAACAAAATCGGCTCCGGCAGCACGTCCTAACCCTAGCAAGGTGGATAGAGGCGCTTCCCAGCTTTCGTCAAAGCGATCGCGTGTCGCTACGTAACTCAAGGTTGGCAGTTGCTTAGAAGTCAGCAGTAGATCGGGTAAAGCAGAAAGTCTCATCGGCGGCATCCTAATCGAGGGGCTGGCAACAATATCTGGCAATAATGTAGAGTCATGGTAGAGTCATGCGTCAGTTCCCTCAGTCTAGCAAACGTCCGAAATGGAATGTTTGAACCGAACTGTCCCAACCGGAATCAGTTTCCACCGGGTGCGTTGGCACTAGCGTCAGATGTTTCGTCGAGCTGTTGCACAAAACGGGCATGATCGGGCGAAGCCAGCCCTGCCTGCAACAGTGCCAATACGCGCGTCATATTTCCGGCCAACAGGTCATCTACCGCCAACCACAAGCCCGGAAATATTCGACTCCGAATTACTCCATCGGCATCCACAGGCAGCGCCACATACTCTCCATCCTGCAAATAAAACCAGTCTAGTTTTTGCTCAAATACCTGCCAAACGATGTATTCTGGGATGCCATTGCGTCGGTAAGCTCGCTTTTTATCACCCAAATCGATTGCAGCACTGCTCGCCGCAATCTCAGCGACTAGTTCTGGTGCCCCTTCAACGTAATCATCTTCACTGAGCCGCGATCGCCCCCCCGCTGCAGCCTCGATTAGCAGCACGGCATCCGGCTGCGGTTCGTTATCCAGATCTAGACGAATGGTAGGTTCGATTCCCATCGCAACACCAAGCGTGGAAACTTTGTAATTTCCCAGCCAGATTAATAGATTGCTATGAGGCTCGGCATGACTCTTAAAGCGCAGGGCAGCAGCCATGTAGACGACTCCTTCAATCAGTTCGGCTTTTCTGAGCTGGAGCATAGCGTTGTAGCGGCGCTCAAATTCAGGTCGAGTCAGGCGATCGCCACTTTCTAGCGGTGGAATTAGCAGAGGCTGTTTTGGAGTCGGGGATTTAACCATGACAGTTGGGGAGGTATTGGGGATTTGCCTCTATCGTTACGTTTAATCCTATCGGGCAGTTGGGCGATCGCGATCGTCAAGGTTTTCAGCTTTTGGGAAAGAGCCGGAGACCTGGGTTATCTAACTTGGTGTCTAACTTGGTATCTAACATAGACAGTAAGCGGGCAGCGGGAATCGAACCCGCATCAACAGCTTGGAAGGCTGTAGTTTTACCACTAAACTATGCCCGCATTAAAGGAACGAGGAGGATTAATTTCCTGCACGTTCCTTAGGCTTATCTAGGCTATCACACGGTAGCCCCACTTGATTCGATCAATTTTCTAGCTCAATCAGTAGGTGGGCTTAATTAAATATTAAGTTTCTAAAACCCTGCGCCGCCCGCACAGCGGGCGGCGCAGGGTTTTAGAATTTGGTTTTTATTTAGGTTGAACTACTTACCTGTTTCAACACGACCTGTTTCAGCACGTACATCAGTCACTGACACAGCCAGGAACCGATGCAGGCAGAGGTAGTCCTAAATTGGTAAGGATTTTTTGATGGGCAGGCGAAGCCCGCCCATCAAAAAATCCTTACATTAATACCACTACCCACGCAGAGACTCGTAACAGGTCAACTCACCGGAGCGGGTTGAGGAACGAGAGTTTTGAGGATGCGATCGGCGATCTGCGAGCCTGTTAGCCCCAGTGCCGTCATGGATTCATCTGGTTTTGCATGATCAACCAAAATGTCAGGCACGCCGATGCGCGTAATGGGCACCGCAACTCCGGCATCAAGCAACGACTCAGCTACCGCAGACCCAAAGCCACCCATCAGGCAGCCTTCTTCTAGGGTCACCACACGACCCACCTGCTGCGCCAACGGAATAATCAGCTCTGTGTCTAGCGGCTTTGCAAAGCGGGCATTAATCACGGTGGCTTCAACGCCATGTTCACTGAGAATTTCTGCCGCCTGCATCGCCGGGTAGACCATCGTGCCATAGCCTAGCAGCAGCAGGTCATCGCCCTGACGCAAGATCTCAGCTTTGCCGATGGGTAACGGTTCCCAGCCTTCTTCCATCAGCGGCACGCCTTGGCCACTCCCGCGAGGGTAGCGCAGGGCGATCGGGCCGTCTGTATGGTTGACTCCAGTTACAATCATCCGCTGAAGTTCGGCTTCGTCTTTGGGAGCCATCAGCACCATGTTGGGGATGCAGCGCAAGTAAGCAATATCGTACAAGCCTTGATGGGTTGGGCCATCAGCTCCAACGATACCCGCTCGGTCTAAGCAGAAAAAGACGGGTAGGTTTTGGATACAGACGTCATGAACAATCTGGTCGAAGGCGCGCTGCAAAAAGGTGGAGTAGATAACCACGACGGGACGGATGCCTTCACAAGCCAGACCCGCTGCCATCGTGACGGCGTGCTGTTCGGCAATGCCCACGTCAATGTATTGCTTGGGCAGCTTTTGCTGGAGTTTATCCAGGCCTGTACCCGTTGCCATGGCAGCGGTAATGCCGATAATGTTGGGATTGTTTTCGGCCAGTCGCACCAGGGTGTGGGCAAATACCTTGGCGTAGTCAGGTGGTTTGGGCTTGTTAGACGGTTTAGCTTTGCCCGTAGTCAGATCAAACGGGTTCTGTGCGTGGTAGCCCACCTGATCATTTTCGGCGATCGCATACCCCTTCCCCTTAGTGGTTGCTACATGCACTAGCACAGGCCCTGGAAGCTTGTGCGCCTGGTTAAAGGTAAGAATCAACTCCTCTAGATTGTGTCCATCGACTGGGCCCATGTAGGTAAAACCGAGTTCTTCAAACACCGCGCCTACTTTAGGCACCGCCAGCCGCTTCATTCCTTCTTTGATCCGATTTAGCTCAGGCGTAAGTGAGTCGCCAACAAAGGGCAAATGCTTCACCTGTTCTTCTAGATTGTCGGTGAGAAACTGCATGGGCGGGCTGAGGCGCATTTTGTTGAGGTAGCGAGGAATGGCACCCACGTTGGGCGAAATGGACATTTCATTATCATTCAGCACCACCAGCAGGTTCGTTCGAGGTAGATGACCTGCATGGTTAATCGCCTCCAGCGCCATGCCCCCCGTTAGTGCACCATCCCCAATCACCGCAACAGCTTTAAACTTCTCGCCCTTTTGATCGCGCGCTAGCGCCATCCCCAGCGCCGCTGAAATGCTAGTCGAGGCATGGCCAGCGCCAAAATGGTCAAATTTACTTTCGCACCGCTTTAGGTATCCAGCAACCCCGCTCTTTTGGCGTAAGGTATCGAAGCGGTCATATCGTCCTGTAATCAACTTGTGGGGATAGGCTTGGTGTCCTACATCCCAGACCACTTTGTCGCGATCGAGATCTAGGGTTTGGTACAAAGCCAATGTCAATTCCACCACACCCAGACCAGGACCCAAATGCCCACCGCTGGCCGCCACAGTCTGCAAGTGTTTTTCCCGAATTTGGCGGGCAATTTGCTGAAGCTGATGAATTGAAAGGCCGTGGAGTTGGTTTGGGTGGGTGACTTCACTCAGGTGCATAAAAATACCTTTTTAAGTCTTGTAGTAAGGGGCTAGTTTCTCTTTTCAATCTAATAGACTTCTTGCAAGTTAGATTTTTGGGACTGTTATGAGCAGCAATTTCGCGCCGCTCATAAAATCGGCAAATTGGGCTAATGCAATTAGAGAATTAAAATTATTGCTGGTTTTACTACACATTTGGAAGACTTATTGAGAAATCTCTACGTTTGGGCTTTCAACCGAAGGTTTAGCGTAGATTCAAAGGCACCAATATATTGGCCGTCTGAGGTCGAGCGTAGTCCTGGCTTGGCAAGAGTAATTGTGCCTATTGCGGCTATGGCACCCATCTGATCGGCTTGTCTCCAATTTTGGGAACTCTCCATGGTAGTCCTAAACTGGTAAGGATTTTTTGATGGGCGGGCTTAGCCCGCCCATCAAAAAATCCTTACATCAATACCACTACCCTCTCCATAACGAACGTGTTTATTTTTTGGAGAGGTGACTTGACTGTCACTTTGTCAAAAAATAAACACGTCAATTTGAAACACGACCGGAGTTTTGTGAGTATGCTGATAGGCATTACATTACCCTTCAGCCGGACTGCGTAAATTCTGACAAGACTTCCAAATCCCGACTTTTTGCAAGAAGTGGCACTATGACAGACGCACAACGCCCCAACAGTAACCCCCCATCTGCCCCCCGAACACCACCGCCGCCGCCGCCGCCTGGCCGAATGGCAAGCACGCCACCAGTTGCAGACATGGGGCAAATGACTCAGCAGGTTTCTCCACAAACTGCTCCAAATACTTCAGCCACGCGGGTCAACACCACACCTGCATCCCCAGCAAATGCATCGTTGCCAGGGATGAATACGGCGGTAGTCAAGCCACCTCCAATGCCATCTACGCCACCCGCAGGCCATCGCCCAGCCGCACCGCCTCCAATGCAAGCCGGACGTAGCAAAGCTAGCCCTGGGCAGCCAACTATGGAGCAGTTGGTTAAAGAAGCCTACGATAAAGGATATTCCGATGTTCATGTCGGGGTGGCTGAAGTTCCTCGCTTTCGCAACCGGGGTGAAATCGAAACAACGGACTACCCGGTTACAGATTCAGACACTTTCTTTAGCTGGCTGCAAGAGATTCTTCCAGATTCTGACATTCAGCGGTTTAAAGACACGCTAGATTTTGACGGTGCAACGCAGTACGAGTTTGCCCGCGTTCGGATCAATATTTTTGATTCTCTGCGCGGCCCCGGAATGGTAATGCGTTTAATTCCACTGAAGATTTTGACGATTGAGCAGCTAAATCTACCGTCCGTCTTTAAAGAGCTTTGCCATTATCACAAGGGTCTACTGCTAATCACAGGCCCTACCGGTTCTGGAAAGTCTACAACGATGGCTGCCATGATTGACTACATGAATAAGGAGATGCCAAGGCATATCGTTACCATTGAAGACCCGATCGAATTTGTCCACAAAAGCCAAAAGGCGTTGATTAAACAGCGAGAAGTAGGCATTCATACTCTCAAGTTCGATGCAGCTCTGAAAGCGTCGCTACGGGAAGACCCGGATGTGATTCTGGTAGGTGAAATGCGGGACAAAGAAACCGTGAATACGGCGCTTAAAGCGGCTCAGACTGGACACTTAGTGATAGGAACACTACACACAAATAGTGCAGTGAAGACAATTGAGCGGATTTTGGGGTTGTTTGAGCCAGAGCAACAAGATCCAATGCGACTGGCGATCGCCGAATCGTTGGTGGCGGTGGTCGCACAGGGGCTGTGCCGTACCACTGACGGTAAACGGGCTGCCTTCCATGACATTTTGATCAACACGGATGCAATTCGTGACTACATCCGTAAAGGCGATTTGGACGAAGTAGAAGCCCTAATTCCTCGCTGTACCTTTGACGGCATGTGTACGATGAACCAGGCTTTATACAAGCTGTACGAAGCCGGACGGATTACAGAAGAAACTGCGCTGGAGATGTCGCCTAAAACGAACGAGATGGCTCAAATTTTACGCGGTCGCGTTTAAGTACCCAGTCGAGGAAATGGCGTAGATGGGCTTCTGGCCTTGCCAGAAGCCCATCCTCTCAGTTTTTAATGATGCTTACAGGCATCGTTAAAAACCAAATTGCTAGAAACTAAGGGTATTCATATATTTGAAACACCAAATGACTTCCCCTCATCCCCTAGCCCCTTCTCCCAAAGGAGAAGGGGAACCGATCAAAGTCCCTCTCCCGCTCTGGGAGAGGGATTTGGGGCTTCGGCGTGAGCGCTCAGTCGAACGGTGAGGGCAAGTTGTGGTGAGGTAAGTATATAAATACCCTTCTAATGTTTGCATATTACTCATAGACCACTGGTTAATACTAGGGCTTTCATATTGGGGAAGCGGTGCAGGTGATAGGCTACGGTTCCAGCTTAGCTTCCGATCCTCAGGTGCCTGAGCTATTTAAGGGAATTGCTCTGTTTACACCGGGGGGAGATCTGATTTATTGCATTGATGCTCACAAGCAAAGCCGTTGGCATTTGCAACTCTGTATTGTGCTGCAAGAAATGCTGAATTTAGCGGAACCACCTCACTTTTTAGTGCCATGCTACACAGCAACAGTCGATCGCTGGCGTGATCCTCTTACTCAAAAAACTCATACGGTTGCTGAAGCTTACCCGTTCGTGATGCGGCATCAAGCCTCGCTCAATGCAATTTTTGGACTTGGAAACTTGCCCTGGGAGGCGATCGCCCCTGCCGACGGATTGTGTGACCCGCTAATCCTATCCACGTATCAACATCTTTTTCCGCAACTCTGGCAGGATCACGATCTGGTGATGCGGCTGGATGGTGCAAGTTCAGATGCTGATGCAGTTCATGGCCGTCTTCAAGAGCAACAGATCTTAACAGAACTGATGCCAGCCTCTGAGAAAACGGATCAATGCTACGTGCTGCGGTTATATGTATCGGGTCATACGGCTGCTACAGAGAAAATCTTGCAAAACCTGCATCATCTGCTCAATACCTCAATGCAAACGCCTTATACGCTCAAAATCATCGACATTTATAAAAATCCGGAACAGGCAGAGATCGATCAAGTCGCAGCCACACCAACTTTGGTTCGGGCATGGCCTCACCCGGTACGGCGGATTATCGGAAATTTGGACGATCTGGCGAAAGTGCTCCAAATTTTGGGCACAACCGAACCCCTTTAACGTTGGGTAGTCCTAGAATGGTAGGGATTTTTTGATGGGCGGGCTTCGCCCGCCCATCAAAAAATCCCTACATCAACACCACTACCCACAATTTAATTTGGTACGATATGGCTCTTAAACCGTCTCAAATTGTCGATCTACTGAATTCTAAACGTGAAGATTTTACTAAGTTTGATCTCAGGTCGCTACAGCGTTTGCAGGAATACCGCAATGCCCTCAACAGGTTCGTTCAGATGTCAGACGCGGAGCGATCGCATCTACTAACCAAGCATCCCATAGCGCTAGGAGCACGCCCTCTAGAGCCGCTAAACGGGACTGAGCAGGGCATTCTGTCTTTTGACATGGTGTGGCAGAGTCGCGAACAAAGTTTGGAATGGGTGCGCGATCGCCTAACTGGCATTACAACCTTTGCAGTTGACGGCTCTCAAATTTACCCCGGCAAAGACCTATCGATTCCGGTGGCGCTGGTACAAATTGGCTGGTTTGAGAACCCCCATCAACCCGGCGGTGGGTACGAAAAAGATATTGCTGTCGATATTATGACTCCCCAAGATTTACGGGCAGGCAATAGTGGGGAACCCGTAGACCGCCGCGTCAACATGCGTCGCTTTCAAATGGAAACCGAGCGTTTGGTGGAGTACATTGAAGCACATCCTCACTCCACGCAGCATTTGGTTTTTTTGGATGGCTCACTGGTGGGAACCTTTGCGCGGGGATTTGAGCCAGAGGTGCGCGAGTTTTACATCAAATGCTTGGTGAGGTTGCTGCGCGCCAGTGAAACCCATCGCGTTCCGCTAGTGGCTTACATTGACACGTCCTATGCCCAAGATTTGACGACAATGTTACAGACCTTGTTTGAGCTACCCAAATCTGACACGATTCACGATGCACAGTTGTTGAATACCGCAGGGATGCAGTGGGGCGATCGCCTCTCGCTCTTTCGCTGTCAGCGAGCAGACATTTTAGAAGATTATGAAGATCAGCGCGACAAAATTGCTTTTACTTACCTAAAAACCACCCGCGACACCTACCCTGCCCGCCTCGAAATGCCCTATTGGATGCACGAAGCAGGGCTAGTAGATATCGTGCTCGACTGGGTGCGCGGCGAGGTGATTGTGGGCAGTGGCTACCCATATGTGATCGAAACCGCTGACCAAACCGCTGTGCTCCAAACTGACGATCGCCAAACGTTCTTCCGGATTCTGCAAGATTGGGCTGAACAGCAGCAGGTAAATCTACGGTTTTCTCGCAAGATGGTGAGCAAGGTGAGACGACGATAACCAACGCACCCCAATCAGCAATTTTGCTCAAAAGGCAGCTAAGCCGCTCTTTGAGCAAAATTAAGTCGTTAGCAAAATTAAGTCGTTATCTTAAACGGGCTGGCACTTCCCAGCCCGAATTAAACCCACTCGACGGGCGATCGCCTCTCCCTGTGAATCGAAGGGTCCCCATTGAGTAGGATGCTCATCGGCATTTGATGAGTTGGGATCATCAAGCTTGGGGCTTGCCACTATATCGCAATGTCCCTCTGACTGTTTGACAACATACCACCGTTCTGACTTACTCACGTCTGTATTACTCACGTCTGTATTACTCACGTCTACATTGCTCACACCTACATTACTCCCGTACTAAGTAGTTCAACCTAAGTAAAAACAAGATTCTAAAAGTCTGCGCCGCCCGCTGCGCGGGCGGCGCAGACTTTTAGGGTTTTATGTTTAATTACGCCCACCTGCTTACTATCCAAAGGAATAATACTGAGTTAAATTGCTTTTGTGACAGATGATATTGAGATGGGTTACCACATCATATTTGAAACTTGCCCTGG
>JBBQFG010000071.1:0-20764 GCA_038321765.1 Elainellales cyanobacterium | reverse complement strand
CTAACAAGTCGTTTACGGTGGTGCTAATTGTAGCCATGAATTTCATATTGGGAGGTGGGCTGAGCAAACCTCCAATATAAAATTCATAACTGGATTGAACACTGCGTCATTGACTACAACAAGTCATCCATTAAGGCCATGACTTTGATGGCTCCCTCGGATAAATGGGGCGGAGTGGTATGCAACAACTGCTTTTCCAATATCCCTTTTAGAGAAATCAACTTTAGACTATTTTCTGCTGGAGTTTGAGCGATCGCCTCAGCAGCAGGCAGGTAACCAATTGCCCCCAAATCTGCAAGTACAGCGCGACGAAGCTGTAAGTCATTGTTAGCGAGAGCTTGCACTAGGCGATCGCCGTACTGATTGGCCACCAAGGGATTAGCCGTCAGTTGGTACATGCAGCGGGCTGCTGCATACTGAATTCGGGGAATATTGTGATCCAAAAAGGGCAAGATATTGGGAATGGCATCAACTGCGCCCAAGGTACCCAATGCTTCCAAGATGGCATCGAAGGGCTGAACCAGTTGGGGAGGTTCTGGGGCTGGCAGCGTTCCAGGAATCTGATTGGTGAGTAACTCAATCAATTTGCCACTGCAAGACACATCTCCTAGCAGTTCCAAAGACTGTGCCGCAGCTTCTCGAACATAAAAATCAGGACTTTCTAGTGCTTGAACCAGCGCTGGCACGGCTCGAAGATTCCCCAACTTACCCAATGCCCTCGCTGCATTACGGCGGAGAGGATAGCCCCCTGCCTGAGTTCGGTCATCTTCATCTTCTAGCGCTGTTATCAACATATCGATGGCTTCTGGGGCATCGACCCGAAACCGACCGAGCCACCAAGCGGCGTACACTCGCAAACCCAGGTCTTCTCCCTGGAGATTGGCGATCGCCTGTTCCACCGTTAGTGAGCTGTCACTCCGTATAACAGACTCGTCATCCATAATTATTAAGCCAGGAGAGACTGGGAAAATGAGGTGATGCAACCAACTCGTTTAAAAAACAATGCTCGGATAAGAATTCACTCGCCAACTTGAGTCAGCAACTGAATCCCTATCCGAGCAAATCTAGAAATGACTAGCTCAGTGCGTTGATGGCGTAGTCGAGGTACGAGTTAGCTTCAACAGCAGGGTCGCCACTTAAACCGTGGTTTGCCTTGATGTACTTCAGCGCTTCGATGTACCAGCTAGGAGACAAGTCAAATGTGCGGTTGATTTCAGCAATACCGCCAATCAGATAGTCATCCATGGGGCCTGTACCACCCACAACTAGGCAGTAGGTGACCATGCGGAGGTAGTAGCCGATGTCACGAACACACTTGTCCTTACCACGTTGATCAGCCGCATAGTTAGGGCCTTGCATGGAGGTGGTGTAAGGAAACTTGCTGTACACCGCATTAGCTGCACCAGATGCCAAGTTAGAGGCTTTCGAGCTTAGAACTTTTGCTGCTTCTAAGCCAGCTCCTGCCTGACGGAAACGACCAAAAGCGGTTTGGATTTCGGTGGAGCTAAGGAAGCGTCCTTGAGAATCAGCAGCAGCTACTGCTTCGGTTAGAGGGGTTTTCATTGTCAGATGATCTCCAAAATAATCTTGTTTTGCGGACTAATTCTGATAGCGATCGCTTAAACCAGCAGACGCTGATCGAAACTATTCGATGGGCGGTCGCCTAGGCGATCGCAGATGCTGCCTTGTCAAAGTAGCTGCCGACTTCGCTCATCAGGCTAGCGCAGTCGCCTCTGGTAACGCCGTTTGCGTCGCCAGCGATCGCCAGCGCAGCGGCCTTCATTTTCTCAACACCAACTGCTACAGAAGCGCCGGGGGTGCCTAGAGCCAAGTAGGTTTCCTTTAGGCCATTGAGACAACGGTCATCAAGCACACTTGCATCGCCAGCAAAGATTGCGTAGGTGATGTAGCGCAGAATGATTTCCATATCACGCAAACAAGCGGCCATGCGGCGGCTGGTGTAAGCGTTTCCACCGGGTGCAATCAGTCCGGGCTGCTCTTCAAACAGTGCCCGAGCTGCGTTAGCCACAATTGCAGACGAGTTGCTGGTGATGCGGTTTACGGTATCCATGCGCTTGTTGCCCTCTGCAACCATGGCGCCTAGTGCATCTAATTGAGCCGAGCTGAGGTAATCACCACGTGCGTCAGCCTGGGAAACCACTTTTGCAAATGCGTCCATCATAAACTTCAATCTCCTAGTGGGTTTAGTCGAATATGGCTAAGGTCACAACCAAACAAGCTTGAACCTAGAAATCAATCTGCCCGGGGCGGAGCGAAACAGGTAAAACCAGCGGATGGAGACCAATGAAATGTTTTCTTATCTTCCAACAAGGAAGCTTGGAGAAATTTACATTTCTTAAATAAATCAGAGAACCTAGCTCATCTAGATGTCAGGGCAAATCGCATCTATAACGCTTGCAAGTTTTCTTACATCTATGTTTATACTATGGCGTTTGATCATTGCTCATTACAAATTATAAAGAATGTAATGGTTCAACCCAAGCCTGAGATTCAGCGTTGGTAGCAGACACGAGCTGATTGCTTGAACAATACATCGATTTTGCCACTGGTGCGTCAAATCTATCTCAGTTGAATTAAATGTAACTAGCAAAACCGTTTGATTTACGTTGATCGGTCAATAAAATCTGAAGAAATGAGATGAAGAAATGTTGCGAACCTGAGTAACATCGTTTTCTACTATCATCCGCAAATCGCGATCGCAAATCGCGATCGCAAATTAACAGCGTCCTAGAACAGTGTCCTAGGACAGCGTCCTGGAACAGTGTGAACATTCGCGTCCAAGACCTTTAATTCAACCCGTGAGTGTCAGTGCACCGCCTGTCTGAAAGGAATTCTGGCGATTTGATTTTTCGCGCGACGTGCAGCAAAAGGTATTGCGATCGCTAGTTCTGGTGGGACGAAAGGAAGAGGGGTGAGCGCAGCTCACCCCTCTTCCTTTCTGTTCTAACGTGACGAGATGTGCAACTAGCAGGTGTAAATCTCAAGGGCGATCGCGGAATCAACCGTCACATTTAACGCAAGGCTAGCAGCGCTTCCCGTTGATGCGGCGATAGATTCGAGAGTAGGGCTTTGGCTTTACCAACATCGCTCGTCTTGAGAAGATGCAACAACATTTCGACATCGCTAGAGTTCACTGGCTCAGGCTTAGCAGTTGTCGTGAATATTTGATCCTCTTCAGGATGGCGACAAACACCGTTAGTGCAAGTCAAGCCAAGTTGCCGCCAGTAAATAGTTGGCACTGATTGTCCTCGTTGTCCAACGTGTTCCTCATCGAGGAGTTTCGATTCCAAAAATGCTTCCGGCGATTGGTAGTATTGATATTTACGCGGATATGGCACCGTGAAGCAACCAAATGCTTTTCGATACTCTTCCGAATCCAGCATGGCTATAATCAGCTCACCAACTCCCTTTCTTACCAAGATGTTGTTGTAGACCTGCATCTCCTGATGATCCAAGATTGCCCGTCCCAGGAAGTGCTTGAAACACACATCCATGAACTTGACATTGGAGAGTTTGAAGTAAAACTGATCGAGATAGATGTTTTTACAGGCAAACTGTTTCAGGAATCGGCGCACACCAATTTTGTCGTTCAACGAAGTCTTTTTCTAGCGATGCAATGGTTTGCCGCTCTGACTGGTAGGGTTGCCGCTCTAGAACTTGGCGATAGATTTGCATCAAGGCGAGTTGGCGTTCTTCCAACGAAGACCGCCGGCTAACAGTCAACGGTGTGATGTCGTTCATAGAAAATTCCTCTAAGCGTAAGTGGCAGACGCGCCTCGGCTGTCGAGATCAACCGAGCACTATTACGATCCTTGGTACAGCACTTTTCAAGTGCATGAGGTACAGACTTTTGATGAAAAGCCGCGCGGAGTGCGGCTTTTCATCAAAAGTCTGGTTTTATCCAAGCGCAAAGCGCTGTAAGTAGATGAGCTTAATTAAATGCAAGACTTAAAGCTCCGTGTAAAGCCTGTTGCGCGGGCTGGACAGAAGGTTAGAGCTTGGAGTTTATTTAGGGAGGCTGCTTATGAGGGTAGTGGTATTGATGTAAGGATTTTTTGATGGGCGGGCGAAGCCCGCCCATCAAAAAAATCCTTACCAATTTAGGACTACCTTTATGAGAAAGAGTTAGTGTGGGAAAAAGGTAATCTGACCTCTTGGGGGCGATGTAAACCCATTACGCTCTTGTTTTTGTTTTTTGAGAGTTCCCGTTGCCGATGACGCGATCGCACTCGTTGGTAGAATTCTTAACAGTTAGGCATGGTGATAAAAAATTTTGTGGGCACGTTTACGTGCCCACAAAATCCCCAAAGAATACTACGGTCTGTCGCTGTGTTGGCTACTGCAAATGCCTACAGATCCCTACACACCCTACACAGATGTGGAAGGCCAAAAGAGAGAAGCAAGGTTACCAAGTACGGTACTGCTCTGAATGCCGTCTAGAATTGCCAACGTTTGCTGGTTGAATTCAATTAGGGTGCTATTTCCCTGTTGGGAAACAGTAATTTGGTCACGAGAGATGCCATTTTCTAGCTGTAACCAATCTTTGCCAACCTCAAAACCGTAGATGGTATCAGTTCCCAAACTGGGGGCTAAGAGGAAGCGATCGCTCCCCCCATTGCCGTAGAGTGCATCATTTCCTGCCCCACCATTCAGCAAATCATTCCCATCGCCGCCGTAAAGGGTATCGTTTCCGCTGCCACCCCGCAGAGTGTCATTGCCACTTAATCCCTTTAAGACATCATTTCCACCCAAGCCATTAATCACATCGGCAGAATTGTCACGTCCTCGAGCGTCGTTGTTCCCATCGTTTAAGAACGTCGATACATCTGACCGAAATACCTGGAAGTCAGAAGCCTTATTATCGGCATCAATCACATCAAAGACATCTTTAGGATTCGGCTGCCCATCAATTGACTGACCCTCAAATGAGATATTACCGATTGGTTCTTCCTGGTTGTGAGGCAGGTTGTCTAGCAGTTCTAGCTTGAAGTCTAGGAGAGTGATTTTAGTATTGGGTACTCCGGCAAAGGTAATGACTAAGTCGTCTCCGTCCTGTTTTAACAGCATGTTTTCAGCTATCAGACCAGTCCCTTGCAGGTTTAGGGTATCGATTTCATTGAGAACGTCTGAGTTGGGACTTGATCCTTTGTCTACCCCGCCAAAATTGTAGATGGTGATTTCATCACCCACATTGACTGGAAAGTTGATGTTTCCATTAGCTCCATCCAAGCGAGGCACTTGCTCTTTACCCTCAATTGGAGTGAACCCTGGTTTGCCAGAACCGGGATTCCCTCCGGGTGGCTGAGATAAGTCGTCGATGGGATCAGCAGGAATCGGTCTATTAGACCCTGAGTTGGAGTCGTTTGCGGTAGGAGCCTGTGGTTGGGTCGAGTCGTCTGGCTCCCCATCGTCAGGGCTGATTGCATTGTCAGTCCCATCATTAGGGTTAGGCGAAATAGGAGGGATAACGGGTAAGCCTCCATCGGAGCCAAGGTTTCCACCTTCACTTATCTCAGGTGGTGTTACAAGATTTTCTGTCGGAGGAGAATCGGGCTTGAGTGGGGTAATGGGATCAGTCAGAATCAGCGGGTCTGTGGAATTTTCTATGACTCCATTTGTGCCGTCTAGATCATTACCCAGATCAGTACCTGGATTGCTGCTGTCGGGAATTGAGCCAGGTTGAGACGACTCAAAGGGATTATTGACTGGAGCACTGTTAGAAAGTGGAATGCTATTAGATCCATTACCCTTATTGAAGTCGCCCCATGTATCTATTCCATCGGCAAGATAATCTGCGTCAAGAACACTAGTCGGCTGTAGTGCATCTGAAGATGACAAAGAAGGGGCGATCGCCTCTTCCACACCCTCGCCCGCCGTCTGCTTCAGCCCAGATGGGTCTGTATCATCAGCGTTGCTTTGCTTAGACAGGGAGGATGGGCTATTGTCGGCTGACTCATCATACGAGATGGGAGCAGGTCTGACACCAGAAAGTAGGCCTGCCGCGTTAGTAACACTCAGTGCCCCACCTAAGCTTTCAACGGCTGCTAAGGCAGACGGCAGACCAACTAAGGGGTTGGTTGTGATCTCAGATTTGGTCGATTGGCCAAATTGTTTCAGGTATTGGTAAGCCTCAGCCAGTTGCTGCTGTTGATCCATCCCAAATTGTTCCAATTCGGCAAGCAACCGCCCCAAAAACACGCTGAGGGCAATGGCGATCGCTTCAGGCTGCTCGGAAGATTGGCGATCGCTAATCGAACGCTTAGGAGCTAATGGTGCCGTGTTGAGCGAGCGATCGGTTGTGGGAGGATTCGATGGCACGATGTCCAACTCCGATACAGCAGGCTCGGTAGGCTGAAGCGCCACATCCAACCACTCTAGGAATTCCTCAACCGTATGGACTACCGTTTGACTGCCAAACCCATCAAACGCGCCAACTGGAATTAAATAGTTGGAGCGCTCATGGGTGATAACTGAAAATCCCCTCTCAAACGCTAGCTTTAGTTCGTGGAAGGGAATATCGTCTGGGGAGACAAGGTGCGATCGCCGCGGCAGCACCGCCAGACAATTTGTTCTAACACTTTCTTCTAACCGTTCTGCAAGCTCACTGCCCGATCCAGCTTTAACAAAATCAAGGACATAGTCAAGAGAAACCTCAGCAACAAAAACCTCTAATTGGGGAACAGCACTAATCTTGTCAAGCAAACGTCGAGATCGTTCTTTCCAGGTTTCTACCCATCGTCCGGGGCGATGTTTTGAATTAAGGTAAGGATAGAAGTAAAGAAGAACCTGGATACCGAGCAGGACTGGGGGCAGGTCGCTCACGACTCAAGCACCTCTGATTTAAAGGGAAGGTTGTAGGCTTATATTCAACAGAACAATGGGTAATAAATTGGTCTAGCTGAAAATAGATTATGATGCCTTGTTTTGATGTATGTGCCAGCTTGTGTCAGTTGCCCAATTATCACAGTGGCAGTTAGAAAAGTGGCACGTAAAGAGTCAGATCCTTCACACTAGTTTTCGACATTTTTGCGCTGTTACAGAACTATGAAGTGCTGTTTTTAAGTAGTTCAACCTAAATAAAAACAAGATTCTAAAAGTCTGCGCCGCCCGCTGCGCGGGCGGCGCAGACTTTTAAGGTTTTATGTTTAATTGCGCCCATCTACTTTAAGAACGGACGGTTGGCTAATCTCAACAAAGATGTGGTGTAAGATATGGGGCGCGATCGCAAATCCCATAGGGCAAAATGCAAGATATGGGTGCAGAGAAAGACTCACACTCCCTGTCTACGCTAGAGAGCTACATTAAAGAACTCAGGGAGAAAACTGGTAACTTATTTCATCCCTATCCAAATCAACAGTAATCCAAGACTTCCAGTTTTTTGTAAGTAGGTGGGCTTAATTAAATATAAGATTCCAAAACCCTGCGCCGCCCGCTGTGCGGGCGGCGCAGGGTTTTGGAATTTGGTTTTTATTTAGGTTGAACTACTTATCACGGTCAATCTACTCCATTGCCCGTTAGCCAGTCGTGTAAATCTAAATCAGCTTTAGCGGCGCAAAACTGATGCAAGCCAAAATCTCTAGAGAGGGCTTCAAAGACTTTGATGCCGCGAATGCTATTGCCTTTTTGATCGAGCAGGGGTGAGAAGGTACCAATGCCCAGTTTGCGCGGCACCACCGCCGTAATGCCGCCGCCGACACCGCTTTTGGCAGGAATGCCAATGCGATACGCCCACTCGCCTGAGTAGTCATACATGCCGCAGGCCAGCATAACGCTGACGACATCTTGCACATAGTGTTCGTCGATCGCCCGATGGCCTGTGATCGGGTTTACGCCGCCATTGGCCAGGGTCGCTGCCATTAGCGCCAGGTCGCGCGCTGTCACCATAAGCGAACATTGCTGAAAGTACAGGTCGAGGGTGTCGTCGATTTTTTCAGAGATCATGCCAAAGTTAAGCATCAGGTAAGCGATCGCCCGGTTACGGTGCCCGGTGGCCTTTTCTGACAAAAAGATTGGCACGTTAATGTTTAACTCGCGCCCTGTGTAGCAGCTAAACATATCGAGTACGCGATTGAGCCGTTCGGTGGCAGTATCGCCTTTGATTAGGTCAGTGGTGGCGATCGCCCCTGCATTTACCATTGGGTTGTAGGGACGGTTGGTTTTTTCGTCTAGCACAATCGAGTTAAACGCTTCCCCGGTTGGCTCTACGCTGACCTTGCTGTTGACATATTCGCGGCCATGATCCTCTAGCGCCATGCCGTAAATAAATGCTTTTGAGACAGACTGAATGCTGAACAGTTGGTCACAATCGCCGACTTCAAACACCCGCCCGTCTGGGGTAATAGCGCAGATGCCAAACCAGTCTGGGTTTGCCAGTGCTAATTCGGGAATGTAGCTCGCCACCTTGCCGTCTTGCAAAGGCTGGCATTTTGTATGCAAATCGCTCAGGTAGGTTTGAAAGGGAGATGCAATGGCGGACATGGAATTTACTAAGGGCTGTGAATTGTGATTTGCCATCATCGAGAATCCGAGGTAGTCCTGAACGCGTCATGATTTGTTGAAGTGCGATCGCAGCTCGCTTCAGAAAAATCATGACATGAATACCATTACTGAACCTGACTATAGGCCGATGCGAAACGTAGAATTGCTTATCAAATCAACATCCGCCGTCTAAAACCCGATTGTTTTATATGAGAGCCATGCGCCACACGGCTCTCATATAAGCAACTGTGGCTTACTCAATTAGAAAGTGCTGCCAATCATCGGGGCATCCCTCCATCAGAATTGTGTGACTCGCTTTCTAGCTTTCTGAATTAAAGCGATCGCTTCCCAAAAAATTTGGTACGCTGAAATGCAAAAGTAGCCGTAGTTAGAGCGGTTTCTTCAGCTATGCAAATTCTTCACGGTACTTGGATTCCGGCGGCGGGGGATGCATTCGTTCAACAAGGGGCGTTTTATCTGTGGGTAGAAACGACTGAGCGCCAGCAATTTCGGCAACCCAGTCAGCGGCATCCGCAGCAAGTTGTGGCGGCTGATTTGGTTGTGCTACTTGAGAAAGAATTGGGGCTTCAGCTTCCGGGTTATCGCAAACCAGAAGATTTGATCACGCCGCAATATTTCTTGCTGCCCACTGCCGATCGGCAGCCGTTGCCCTCGCTAGAACTTTCTCGCTATTTAGAAACCGAGGTGCCCGAAGCGTTTGAGCTGCAATACTGGCAGGTCGATTGCTATCTCGTTTCATCGCTTAAGACAGGCGGCACGGTGAATGCCGTGGTTAGCCTGTTGAGCGAGCTGCACTTTTTGGCGCTGCACAATCTGGCCGAGGTGCAATTGGGTGCAGATCTGCTGTTTTGGTTTCACTACACCCAAGCGCTCAAGCGGATTATTTTTAACGATCAATACATTCCGGCGCTGAAGTATCGGCAGTTGGAGGCGGTTAAATCTGCCAGCAAGTCCAGTAAAACAAAAACTCAGCCTGAACCGGAACTGCCGCCCTCAACCACTCGCGGCAGACGCACTCAAACGGCGGTGGTCAAAGAGGCGAAATCAGGACAGGGGCGATCGCCTGCCAAATCTACTGCCAAATCCAAATCTTCGACGGGGGCTACACAAACTATTGACGTGTCGGCGCTTCCCCCCAATCAGTCCTCCAGTCAGTCCTCTAGTCAGCCCTTTGAACTTTATCCGGGGTGGGAGTGGATTGGCGAAGCGTATGAGACGACAATTCAGCAATATGTGGACTACATGCCGTTGGCCTGCGTGGCCGGGGTGGCAGAGCCAAGCGACGTGCCAGAATTTTACGATCGCGCCACGCTGCTGCGCCATTTTTCCGACTGCTTGCTGACAGATATTGTCACCCATACGCCACTAACGCAGGCTGTTGAGAAAACCATTGCCGATTCACTGCTGTACGATTGCTGGCATCGCAGCGGCCAGCCCTGGGTAATGGGCAACCGATTGGAGCAGTACAGTCAATGGCAGACATGGCGCGATCGCATTGTGCGAACCCAGTCAGACCAACCGTTCTACCTCTGTTTTCAACTGCAAGACCCAGCCAAACCCGAAGACCCGTGGCAGCTACAGTTTCAGGTGGCACCCAAACACGACCCCTCGTTGCGAATTTCGCTGCAAGACTACTGGCGGATGCGACCCCAGCAGCGGCAGCAGGTGCAAACCCAAATGGGGGAAGCATTTGAGCAACAGTTACTGATGAATTTGGGCTACGCCGCACGCATCTATCCGGCGATCTGGCAGGGGTTGGAAACGGATCAGCCGACGGGAATTACGCTGGATCTAGACGCTGCCTTTGCCTTGCTCAAAGAGCTAGCCTGGGTGCTCGAAAATGCCGGCTACAAGGTGATTGTGCCCGCTTGGTGGACACCCCAAGGACGGCAACGCGCCAAGGTGCGATTGAAGGCTAAGGGCAAGTCAAAGACGGGCGGCGAAGACAAAGCCAAAAGCTATTTTTCGTTTGATCGCCTGGTGGAATACCAGTATGAACTGGCGATCGGCAGTGAGCCAGTCAGCGAGGAGGAATGGAATCAACTGGTCAATGCCAAAACGCCGCTGGTGAAGTTTCGCGGGCAGTGGCTAGAGCTAGACCAAGACAAAATGCAGCAAATGCTAGCATTTTGGCAAACTCAGCAGCAAGAGCATCCAGAGCTAAGCCTGCTGGATTTTCTCAAGCTGACCGCTGGCGGAGATGACGAGCTAGAACTGGAGGTCGATCGCCAGGATGCCCTCTCTACCATGCTGCAAAACCTGGGCGATGCCAGTCAGCT
Source organism: Elainellales cyanobacterium (assembly GCA_038321765.1). Taxonomy (GTDB): domain Bacteria; phylum Cyanobacteriota; class Cyanobacteriia; order Elainellales; family Elainellaceae; genus CASBQJ01. The sequence goes on along the minus strand of JBBQFG010000071.1, from coordinate 9,965 downwards.
TCAGCCAATCGACAATCCGCAGCAGCTCCAGGGTCAGTTGCGTGAGTACCAAAAGCGGGGCGTGTCGTGGCTGCATTATCTGGAGCAGTTGGGCTTAAACGGCTGCTTGGCGGACGATATGGGTCTGGGGAAGACGATTCAGGTGATTGCGCGGCTGCTGCAAGAGCGGGAGTTAGCACAGCAAGCTGGGGTCAAGCAAATTCCGCCAACGCTGCTGATTGCGCCGACTTCGGTGGTGGGCAACTGGCATCGCGAAATTCAAAAGTTTGCGCCAATTCTACAGGCGGTGGTGCATCACGGGGGCGATCGCCTCAAGGACAGCAAAGACTTTAAACAACTCTGCCGCACCCACGATCTGGTGATTACCTCTTTCTCACTGGCGCGGCTCGATGCCAAGCTGCTGGGCGAAATTAAGTGGCACCGAATTGTGTTGGACGAAGCGCAGAACATCAAAAACCCCAAAGCGGCGCTGACCAAAGCGATCTTGAAACTAACTGCGCCCCATCGTCTGGCGCTGACCGGAACGCCGATCGAGAACCGCCTGTTAGATCTATGGTCGATTTTCAACTTTCTGCATCCCGGCTATCTGGGCAACCAGACGCAATTCCGCCGCAACTTTGAACTGCCAATTCAAAAAAATGGCGATCGCCAGCAATCAACAGTACTCAAAAAACTGGTAGAACCGTTCATTTTGCGCCGGGTCAAAACCGACCAATCCATCATCAAAGACTTGCCCGATAAGGTGGAGCAAAAGCTCTACTGCAACCTCACCACCGAACAGGCATCCCTCTATTCCGCTGTGGTCAAAGATGTAGAAAGGCAACTGGAAGAGGTGGAGGGCTTGCAGCGCAAGGGTTTAATTTTGGCAACGCTGACTAAATTAAAGCAAATCTGCAACCATCCCAGGCAGTTTTTGCAAGATAACAGCGACTTCACGGCAGAGCGATCGCACAAACTGACCCGCCTTAGCGAGATGGTGCAAGAGGCGATCGACGAAGGCGAAAGTATGTTGATTTTTACTCAATTTAATGAGTTAGGCAGCGCTTTAGAAAAGTACCTGCGCCAGGTCGGTCACTACAATACCTACTACCTATCGGGCAGCACTTCACGCCCCAAACGCGAGCAAATGATCACCGCATTTCAAGACCCGGAAACAGAACCATCGATATTTGTGCTGTCGCTCAAAGCAGGTGGCGTGGGCATTACCCTAACCAAAGCCAATCATGTGTTTCACTTCGATCGCTGGTGGAACCCCGCCGTTGAAGACCAGGCCACCGATCGCGCCTTTCGGATTGGGCAGAAAAAGAACGTGTTCGTCCACAAATTTGTGGCGATGGGCACTTTGGAAGAGCGGATTGACGAAATGATCGAAGACAAGAAGAAGCTGGCCGGATCAATTGTTGGAGCCGATGAATCGTGGTTGACCGAGTTAGACAACAACGCATTTAAGAAACTGATCGCCCTGAATCAAAATGCCATGATGGAGGCTTAACCATGAGCAAACTTAGCCGTACCTGGTGGGGACAAAAATTCATCGTTGCCCTGGAAAAATCTGCCGATGCGGGGCGGTTAAGTCGCGGGCGGGCTTACCCCAACAATGGCAAAATCACCCGGTTTACCATCAAAGATGGCATGGTGGATGCCAGAGTCAGAGGCTCGATCAATGCCTACTTTGGCGTTCACAAAGAACCCCTCTACACCACCACCATTGAGTTTCATCCGATCAGTGCCGCCAAATGGTCAGCGGCGATCGCTCTCATCGCCTCCAAAGCCAGCCTAATTTCCCGGCTGCTGCTAAACGAGATTCCCGACAACATTGAACAGTCGTTTAGCACCTTGGGCTTAAATTTTTTGCCCAGTACTCAAAAGGATTTCAGTGCCGAGTGTTCGTGCCCCGACTGGGGCGACCCGTGTAAACACATTGCCGGGGTCTACTACAAAGTTGCCGCCGAACTCGATCGCGATCCGTTTCTACTGTTTGAGCTGCGGGGACTGTCGCGCCAAGATTTACTCAAAGAGCTGGCCAAGTCGCCGCTAGGGCAGGCGCTGTCTGCCGAGTTGCAAATGGAGGCGCGATCGCCCACTCCATCCACCTCATACTACACTCGCCCCGAAACGACCCCATCCGCAGCCGTCGCCACCCTGCACGATTTTTGGCACGGTGCCAAACGCCTGCCCCAAACCATAGAACCCATCTCACCCACCCCTGTTTCTGCCATCCCGATCAAAAAACAGGGCGACTTTCCCGCCTTCTGGCACCGCGACAACTCCTTCATTGACGCTGCCGAAACCCTTTATAACCAAGTCAGAGCCAAAAGCTAGTTCTAATGCTTGGGTTGAAGTGGAATTGGGACGTTAGCAAAATTACGCGCAACTTGGAAAAGATCGTATCGGCAGATATTGAAGCTCTGATAAATTGCGAGTAGCAGCACAGCAAGGAGGGGCAGTGAAACAGGTGTGCGATCGCTTTTAAGCTGAACCCAACATAGCGGCAGCCCTGCGATCTTGTTGTTCCTACCTTCATTTTCAACTTAAATAAAAACAGGATTCTAGAAGTCTGCGCTGCCCGCTGCGCGGGCAGCGCAGACTTTTAGGGTTTTATGCTTCATTTCGGAATTCTGGGACGGGTAAGCTTGATTGTTGGAGAACTCACAGAAAATACATGGCACACACGACAATGACAGTCACCGTTAAGCTATTTGCAGCGTATCAGGAAGCCTACGGTGTATCCGAATTGGTGCTGGAGGTGCCAACCGGATGGGCAGTGACACAAGTGCGCGATCGCCTCTTAGCAGAACATCCCGAACTGCAACCGTGGCGCGACCTGACCCGATTTGGAGTTAACCTCCAGTTTGTGGAGCCAGAGACGGTGTTGCAGAACGGGGATGAAGTGGTGCTGATTCCTCCGGTGAGTGGCGGATAGAGCGCTGTTTGTAGGCTCTGAGCTGCAAGCCAGAGATTTCGGCTTGGACTAGCTCCCAATAGATCTCCCAATCAGCCGATCTCTGATCCCCAACGGCATCCATTTGCTGAAATGCCGCCTCGGTGAGCATCACCTCATCTCGCCCTGCCAGGTCTTCACCCAGCTTGGAGGCCAGATTCATTTGCTCGCCATAGACATCGCTGTAGTGATTATCTGTGGAGATCATGATTAGCTCGCCATAGCCAATGCCAATGCTGATATATTTTTGCAGCGCAGCCATCTGGTCGATCATGGCGTTGGAGGCAGCGGTCGCCAGATCAACAGTTGGGAATACAGCGTACACGTTATCCACTTCAATTTTGAAAACACTGCCCTGATGCGCTGCAATTATAGGTAGCACAGCACCCCGCATCCGCTCAATTTCAGCTAGTGCGCTAATAATTCCTTGCTCATGCGAGATCCGAGAAAAGCCAGAGGAATCGAGCACCAGAATCGCGTGCGTTTCGACAAATTGATCCTGAATTTGGGCATCGATCGCCTCGGCGGTTTCGGGATGCTGGAGGCGCTGCTGTAACAGTCGTTCCAGCTCTAACGCGGTATTCAGTCGGGGTTGTTGGCGATCGCGTCGGGTGAGATTAGCGTCGGCTGGGGCGAGGCGATCGCCATTTGAATCAGCATTGGCACGGGCAGCCCAGCTCAAAGTTAGTGCTATCCCAGTGCTAGTCAACATTGCAAAGGCGATCACCAGTGTTTTAAGTGTCATAGAAATTCTCTGCGGTGACATCAAATACTCACCTATCGGCTGTCAGCTTCTAAATCGTGGTTTTCAAGAAAGCCCAGAACGACGGTGTTTCAGTAACCTGAGCAATGTGCACCCATCCCTAATCTTCCTCGATCTCGGCACGAATGTCAGGTCAAATCCAATGATTTTCTGGCGTGAACGCTTTTTCGTAGGCGCGAATTGTTTCCCTGCTTTGCCAGGAAATGATCACCCAAGAAGCTTAGGACATGCCAGCGTCATTCCCGCGCAGGCGGGAATCCACCCCCGCCCCTATCGAGCAGATGGATTCCCGCCTGCGCGGGAATGACAGGGAGGCGTCCTATTGATGGCTACGGCTATACGTTTGGGGAGAAACGAGCGCTCCGTCGGTTCGTTGCCGGACGACCTGCGGGTGATGCCTTGATCCGTCGCCAAGGGAACTTCTAACGATGGAAAATCTAGGGTCGTCTCTGTGCAAACAGCGTGGATAGAGGCAGTAACTCACCCAAGCTAAAAATCACCACTGCACCACCCATGCCAAACATGCCCCACGCCGTTAGACCTTCTAACGGCTCGACCACCCGTGCGGTAGTGGTAGGTTGAGCGGGATCATAACGGACGACGACATTATGACCGTTGCTAGAGCGGTAGGACACATACTTGCCTGTAAATCGGGTGCGATCGCCATTATCCAGAAACTCGATCACAGGCGCGTAGGTGTCCTTTTCCTGATTATCGGTCGTGCTGCGCTCACGCCGTTTTACACTGTCTACCACAGTGCCCTGCGTTTCGGTAAGCGTTGCCCGCTCGTGAGTTTCAATGTGGCGCACCCAAACGCCGCCTGCAATAAACAGTAGGCCAAGTACTAGGCCAAAGATGGCGCTGAAGATCTCTTCTGGGTCTTTGGGTGGCGGAGTCAAGGTCATGGCTGGCGATCGCATTCATGTTGTCTTCTCAATGAAGAGTAGTGCGTCATCCAAGCAAAAATCAATCAATAGGGAGTGAAAGGGTACAATTCCCCCACTCCCTAAGTTTTCTAAACTAAATTTGACAGATTAGTCATGTGAGCTTTCTGTCATGGATGTCATCAACCACAATCAGACGGAGGGCAATCAGGAGTAGGAACGAGACAGGGAGCAGCCAAGGCAACTCCACTCACAGCAGCTACCAACACAAACGCAGATATAGCTACCAAGGCGAGTTGCTTGATCTGAGGTGCTTTTTTCATTGATTTTGACCTAAATAAGTGAAAGAACAGAAGTTTCTTGAGAAAACTATGACCACCTTAAACCCTCAAGTCAACTTGAGAGTCAACCAAAAAGGTGCGGGACTTCAAGCAACACATTTCACAGAACTGAGCTAAGTCTCTTAAGTAGTCCAACCCAAACAAAAACCGAACTTTAAAGTCCTGAGCCGTCCGCTGTGTGAAGGCGCAGAATCCTAGAGTTTGATAACTACTTAATTACGCCCACTTATAGCCGTCGCCACAAACGTTAGGACGCAGGTTAGCACGTCACCCAACAAGGGGCTTAAGCCCCTTGTCCTAAGATGACTGGCTGAAGCTATACATGACTTCAGGTAAGCAAAAACTTGACTCTAAAGTCAACTTGAGAGTTTATGCTAATGGAACCGTAGTCGGGATTGTAGTCTGTGACTTTTACAAAGCAATCTGAGCGAGAACTGCTCAAAATTGGAAATTTAGCAGAACAAGCCCATGTGCCAATAGCAACCATCCGCTATTACGAGTCGCTGGGATTACTTGAACCTACTAAAAAAGCCAAGAATGGCTATCGCTATTACGATGAGACAGCGATTAAGCGGCTGCGGTTTATCAAGCAGGCTCAATCACTCCGATTTTCTCTGTCCGAGATTCAGCAAGTGTTAGATGTGCGACATCAGGGCAGTCCTACCTGTTTGTTAGTCAAAGATCTGCTAGCTCGCAAAATTGCTGAACTAGAACAGGGGATTCAGCAGGCTATCCTCCTTAAAGCTGAGCTAGAAGCCTACCATGCTAGTTGGACTACGCGACCTCTAGATGACCCGTCCAAAGGGGAAATTTGTAGCCTAATTGAGGAAGTTTCAAGCGCGTCACAGGTTGGCGGGTCGCAGCTTCTTTGATTGAACGGGTTGGACAATTAGCGATCGCCCCATTATTTCTAGTAAAGAATACTGAATTGATGGGCGATCGCACTCGATAACTCAGCACTGAACTAAAATCATCTGTGATAAAAACAATCTAAATCGGTATTATCCAGCAAACTCTCCTATGAACCACGTTTTTGGTTTAAGGGAATGCAAATAGTGAACTCCGTGCCTTGTCCGAGCTTGGAGTGACACTCTAGGGTGCCGCCGTGTCTTTGCACTACGATTTGGTAGCTAATGGACATCCCCAACCCAGTACCTTTGCCAACAGGTTTGGTCGTAAAGAAAGGGTCAAACAGGCGATCGCAAATTTCGGGAGCCATACCAACACCGTTATCGCTGATTTGAATTAGGGCTGTGCCCATTTCTAGAGGGACTGGTTCAATTGCACGTTGGAGTGAGAGCGAGGATTCGATCGGGACTTCTGCTGGTTCAGGTACAAGTTCTGTGCGAATGCGAATGGTGCGCGGTTGGGGACACTCTTCTAGGGCATCAATCGAGTTAGCCAGGATGTTCATAAATACCTGGTTAAGCTGTCCGGCGTAGCATTCAACCAGGGGAAGTTGTTCATATTCTTTTACCACTTGAATGCCCGTGCCATCGGAGTGGCTGCGGAGCCGATTTTGCAAGATCAGTAACGTACTGTCGATGCCGTCATGGATATCGACGGGTTTCTTGTCTGCTTCGTCTAACCGCGAAAAATTGCGTAACGAAAGCACGATTTGACGAATGCGATCGGCTCCAATTTTCATGGAAGACATCAGTTTTGGTAAGTCGTCACCAATAAATTCGGTATCAATAGTCTGAAGAATTTGCTGAATGTCGCTGGTCGGTTCGGGGTAATGGAGCTGGTAGAGATTTAGCAGGTGCAGCAGATCTTTGGTGTAATTATTGGCATGGACGAGGTTGCCGTTAATAAAGTTGACTGGGTTGTTGATTTCGTGAGCAATGCCTGCAACCATCTGCCCTAAGCTAGACATTTTTTCGGTTTGGATCAGTTGTGACTGGGTGCGTTGAAGATCGCGCAGAGCTTCGCTAAGCTGGTGAGCTTGATTTTCAGCCGCGATCGCCGCTTCGCACGTTTTGGCATAGAGTTCTGCTTGGTCAATGCCAATCGCAACTTGATCGACCACGGCTCTCAGCAGTTCTACTTCGCTATCGCTCCAAGCTCGGGCAGTGCCGTGGCAGCAAGAAATGGCTCCTAACCGACCCGAACGGGTTTCTAGTGGCATCAGCAACTTGGCAACAGAACCCATGTAGGCTAGCGCCTCATGCATTCCAGCTTCTACGGGTTCTGCATGAATATTTTCTACCCGAATCATTTTTAGATTAAAGATTTTTTGTGCCAGTACGGGCGTAAACTCTGCGGGGTAAACGCCCATCAAGCTAGACAATCCTGGGGCGTGAGCTTCATGCGTCATAGTTAGGCTCGACTGCCCAGTCTCTGCACTACTGGGCTGATACCAAAGAAAATGACACCGATCTACCTGTAACAGCGACCAGATTTCGCTGACGGTGGTTTCTAAAATAGCTTCTAGGTTCAACGACGACCGAATTTGGCTAGCCAGTCGAAACAGCAACGCTTCGCGCCGACTGAGCAATTCTTCGCGCGCCCATGTGCGATCGACGGCTACCGCAATGCTGGTGGAGATCCAACTAAGAGTGGTGAGGGCAACCTGGCTGAGTGTCTGGTGACTAAAAATGGCCATCACACCCACAAGGCGATCTTCAACAATCAGCGGATATCCAGCAAAGGCAAGAATCTGTTCTTGTTCAACCCAGTCGCGTGCGCCGATGCACATGTCGCCAGGAACGTTGTTGGTGGTGTAGGGCTGACGGGTTTGTGCAACAAAGCCGATCACAGAAATGCCCAGCGAAATGAGGGATTGAAACTCTTTGGGTAGTGCCCCATCGCTGGCTTGCAGTTGCAGTAAACAGGTTTCGGGATTAAATGTCCAAATATGAGCCGAAAAGGCATCGAGCGCGTTGACAAGTTGAGTGGTGGCGCGTTGTAAAATTTCGACTACGGTGCCGCCTTGGGCTAGGCTGACCCCTACTTCTGCTCCCAGTTGTGCTAGCTGCGATCGCACGCGCCACTCTTGCTCTGTTTCTTTGCGTTCGGTCATGTCGGTTCGCAGCGCTACGTAGTGCTGGGGAATACCCTGCTGATCCAAAATGGGCACGATGGTGGTATCGACCCAGTAGAGCAGGTCGTTTTTGGTGCGGTTACAAATTTCTCCGTGCCAGACATGACCGGACGCAATGGTTTGCCATAGGTCTAGAAAAAATTCTTTGGGATGATGTCCAGAGTTAATCAGGCGATGGCTTTGCCCAATTAGCTCGTCGCGGCGATACCAAGAAATTTCGCAAAATTTGTCGTTAACGTAAGTGATAATGCCGTGCGAATCAGTGATGGCCACGATGGCGTGTTCATTGAGGGCATAAGCCAGAGCCACCGCTAGTTCGGGCGTAGGATCGCGGCTGGGAAGTTGGGAGGTAGGAAGTAGAGACGTGAGGGATTGGGAAGGGGCTATGGGGCTGGGTTCTATCGAATGCTTTTCTGGAGGGGGCTGATGCTTTGGTTCGGTACTGATTTCGCGAGCGGTGGCGAAGATAACCTGCCGATCAGTTAAGGGAGCCAGTCGCCATTGCAGCGATCGCCAGGAGCCATCACGGCAACGCCAGCGGTTTTGAAATGAGACCCGTTTGCCATCTGCAATAACGTGCTGAATTTGGGTCAGGGTCAGTTCCCAGTCGCCTGGGTGCAAGAATTCTAAAAAAGGTTTTGCTTTCAATTCGGCAACTGTATAACCCAAGTGTTCTTGCCACAACGGGTTCAGAGTTCTAAAGTAGCCGTCAAATCCCAGGTAACAGACTAAATTAGGGGATAGCGCAAACACCAACGCTTGGTCGGCTTCGGCTTGCTGCTGTTGGGCGATCGCCTCACTCAGGGCAGCCGTACGCCGCCGCAGCTCTAGCTGTGCCACGACTTGACGGCTAAGAGCCTGTAAGCTCACCAACTGCTCTGGAGAAAGCGATCGCACCCGCCGATCTAAGACTGCCAACACCCCTACCGCCACACCACCCGCACTGACCAGCGGTACCCCAGCATAAAACCGCAGCGCTGGCGTTGCAGTTACCACAGGTTCAAATAGAAATCGCTCGTCTAGCCCTAAGTCAGTCACCATTAACACCCCGCTTTGTTGCAGTGTGTGTTCAAAGCAGGTAACTGGTTGACAGGGTTGGGCTGCCGTCCAGCCGATGAGAGCCTTCAGCCCATAGCGGTCTTTCCCGGTAGGGCTTAGCCGCTCTCCTTGCAAAAAGGCAATCAGTGCAATCGGCGTTTGGCACACCTGAGCCGCCAGCCGCGCCAAATCATCGAATACGTCCTCTGGTGTGCTGTCCACAATTTGATACTGGCGCAACACGTCGAGCTGGATCGCATCCTTCTGTGACACATGGGATGTATGAGTCGATCGATTAACTGCCATGGCTATCAGACACGGAAACACTAAAGGCCAGAAGCACAGTGCGATGAACTACGCCAGAATCCTCTCCTAAAAGCACATCCTGAAAGCATACCCAGAGTAGGCCAAGGGAATATCTATCACACATGCAACTAATGCCGATGTAGGTAGTGGTATTGATGTAAGGATTTTTTGATGGGCGGACGAAGCCCACGCATCAAAAAATCCTTACCAATTTAGGACTACCGCCGATGTAAAGCAGATGCAGTTTGAGCAAATGCAGCCACACGGCTCAAGCAGCTTAAATAGAGGAAGCACAATGTCTGGTAAGGCATCACATCTAGTCATCGAACAGGTCAAGCGTGGGAAGGCGAACACTACCCTGCTGCTTAACCTAAACGAGGAGATCAAGTGTAGTGTTCCCAACCTAGCTGCTGATTACTGTATACACAGCAATTCCGCATAAAGCAGCACTCCTCAACACTCCTCGATACCTGATTGACTGACAAAAGCCCTGAACGTCTCATTGCTTCGTTGTCAACCCGCCCTAAAATAAATTTTGGGCTAATCGTGAAAGTCCATTGAAATGGACTCAGATCCTGAATCTAGTCCTCTTTAGAGGACTTTAGCGATGAGCCAGGACATTGATGTCCTGGCGGTGCAGCAGGTGTTC
>JBBQFG010000070.1:0-20825 GCA_038321765.1 Elainellales cyanobacterium | reverse complement strand
ATGGCATCTTTGTTTGCCATCTCTCTAACAAAAGAAGGCATCAACGGCGGCGATGCGATCAAAGCTCTCGTTTTTCTCACCATTTTCATGACAGTCTTAATTCAAGGACTTACAGCAGGTTGGGTTGCCCGTTGGCTAGGGCTGCGTGTGAGCCAGGTCAGAACCGTGATCGTGGGTAGCAACCCGTTTAGCCAACTGCTAGTTCGGTTACTTCAGCAAGCCGGAGAGACGGTTGTTTTAATTGACCTTAGCGATCGCGATTCAACCTCGATCGAGCTAAATGATGTCCCTGTCATCAGCCAGTACTTGGATTTAGAGGAGCTACAAGCAGAAGGAATCGCGTCACTGAGTACCTTTTTGGCAATCACCAGCAATCCAGAACTGAACGGAATCTTAGCGCAACGGGCTGTTGAATTATTTCGCCCCGACACAGTAGCCACAGTCTCTCAATCCGCACTGAACGGTAATGATCGTCCGAGTTTAGCTGCAACAGGAATTCAGCTTGCTTTTGCACCCCAAGTTTCCCTTGATTGGTGGAGTCAGGCTCTCACTAAGAATGATGTGCAGCTAGTCGAGGTCGTGTTGCAGTCGGAAAATTTTGAGGCACAGCAAGCTGAGTTGCAAGGCTGCGTCGCAGGAGGTCATTTGCTGCCGCTCTTAATTGAGAGAGGGGAGCATTTACAAATCATGCTTGTTGATGAATCCTGGCTGGTAGGCGATCGCATCACTTGTCTGCTAAATAAGGCTTCATCCTTTAAAATACCGACGCTGAGCCAGAGTCACTTAACTATCCTACCGTTGCCAGAGACTATGTCTCTAGAACCAGCTCTGCTTCAAGCAAACTAATTGTCACACGCCAATGAATTGTTCCTGAATCTGTCTTGCAAAAGCTGCGCTTATGCCCCCTTCCTGCTAGTCCAGCCTCGCTTTTTCAGTAATTTTTTCGATTTGGGGTTCTGCGATAACGTAGCCCGGTCGTAAGTCATCAGTGGCATAGCCGATTTCGGACTTGCTGCTAAATCCTTCACAATTCTCATGAACCGTCTATTGCGCCGCGCATTCCCCAAATTGGTATGATCCAACTCTCAAGTTACCCAACCATCGATCTTTCCCACCCGTCGCAACTCCAGCAGACAAGACTATGTGGTAGTGGTGTTGATGTAAGGATTTTTTGATGGGCGGGCTTCGCCCATCAAAAAATTCTTACCAATTTAGGACTACCGACTATGTCACCGATTTTTGCAGGCTAGGAATCATAACCAGCGCCCAGTACGGCACCTCTGCTGGGTCAATATCGGCGATCGCCACAATCCGCTGGTTGGGCATCGTTGCGCGTTCAATGTAGAGTGCCCGCGAAAATAGCCCCAGATCTAGCAACACCTCTCGCACCTTGGCAAAGTGGCGACCCAGTTTGATGATGACGGCTGCATCGGCGACAGATAGGCGATCGCGCAGCACCTCAGCATCCAAGGTGGCAGGCATAATGCTCAACACATCATTTCGATAGGTCAGCGGTACCCCTAGCGCAGCGGCACTGGCCATAGTGGATGAAATCCCCGGCACCACTTCGGTGTGGAACTGGTTAGAGAGGCGGTTGAAAATGTACATAAACGAGCCATACAAAAACGGCTCCCCTTCGCATAGCACCGCTACGTCTCGACCTGCGCTGAGATGACGGGCGATCGCCTCTGCGGCCAGGTCATAGGCCGGTTGAGACGAACGGGTGGGGCTGAACGGCAAGGGCATCGGCAGTTCAATTTGCTCAGGCCGCAGGTAATCTGCCACAATTGCCCGCGCCAGTACTTTACCGTTTTCCATCGTAGGATAGGCTACAACGGGCACAGAGCGAAGAATCCGGTGAGCCTTGAGCGTCAACAGCTCTGGGTCGCCGGGGCCAATGCCCAACCCGTAGAGGCGGCCTTTGACAGGGGTGGCAGGTATTGCCGAGTTGGTAGCCAGAGTCATGTTAGAGGTGATGCTGGACGTGGTATCAGAAGTGGTATCAGAAGTGGTATCAGGAACGATAGAAGACGCGATATCAAAAGCACTGGTAGAAGCACTGGTAGAAGTGATATCAGGAGTAGCATCAGGAACGATATCGGGAATGATGTTAGACGTGATGTCAGGAACGATATCAAACATGCCAGTAGGAGTGCCATCAACCAATGTTTTTACATGATTCGCGGATGGGATATTGGACGGGATATTCGTAGCGTGTGTCATAGTTCGTCCTCTTTTGCTAATGCGTTGACCGCAGCGGTGGCCAGGGCACTGCCGCCTCGCCGCCCATGCAGCGTAATGAAAGGTACCCCACGACTATTGGCTGCCAGCTCTGCTTTAGATTCGGCGGCACCCACAAACCCAACCGGAAAGCCCAAGATCAGAGCGGGTTTAGGGGCACCCGCGTCTAGCAGTTCTAGCAGCCGAAACAGCGCGGTGGGGGCATTACCGATCGCCACTACAGATCCTTCCAAGCGATCGCGCCATAGCTCTAATGCCGCTGCCGATCGCGTGTTGCCCAGTTGATGAGCCAACGCTGGCACATCGGCATGTTGCAGCGTGCAGATTACCGGATTGTCCACGGGCAATCGCTTACGAGTAATGCCCTCGGCAATCATGCGGGCATCGCAGAGAATGGGGGCACCCGCTGCTAGAGCGTTGCGTCCGGCGATCGCCGCACCAGGAGACGCTTCTAGATCTGCCACAATATCCGTCATGCCACAGCTATGGATTAGCCGCACCGCTACCGTTTCCAAGTCAGGCGGCAGATCCGCTAGATTGGCCTCTGCCCGAATAATGGCAAACGATTTCAGGTAGATGGCATTGCCGTCTCGAATGTAGTCCATCATGAAGTCACCCATATTACCCGGTTTGCTGCCGTTTGGGGCTGAAACCATTGCTGAAGTTGGGCGATAGAATGGCGATCGCAGAAGTTTCCAAACGACTCCTGCGGCTGTTGTTCGCGCTGATAGACTCGGATCATCTGCTCCAGCAGCATAGGCACCGCCGTTACGCCTACTGCTTGAAACACCCGCCGACCAAAGGGCATTGCGGCAGCACCCACGTACAAATCGTAGGCTTTTTCCATTGAACCTGCTGCGGAAATTGACTGTCCTACCAGGGCAACATCTAGCGGCGAGTGCTGCGCGCAAGACTTTTCACACCCGCTGATGTGGATGTTGAGGGGTTGAGTTAGCGTCAAGGACTCTTCTACCAAACACGTCTCCAAATGAGTAATCAACGCCAACGCCTGAGCGTGCGTGTCAGTTGCAGCAGACGCACAGCCCCGACTGCCCGAACAGGCTACTAGCAAACTGTCTGGACGCAGCGCCGACCAGTGAAACCCTAATTCTGCAAGCTGAGTTTGTACACTAGCTAAGTAAGCGGTAGGAATGTCTGGAAGTATCAGCGTTTGCCAGGGTGTCAGCCGCAGGGTGCCGCTGCCAACGGTTTGTGCCAAAGTTTGCGTCAAAGCAGCTAGCGATCGCAACTGTGAGGCTTCCAGCCGTCCTAGGGGCAGCGCTAGGCCAATATAAGATAGCCCCGGCTGGCGCTGGGAATGAATGCCCAGGTGAGCCGCAGCGATTCTGTTTCTAGCCTGACTCGATCTAGGCCGGGGATGATCTGCCGTGGCGATCGCCCCCTGTAATACTGAGACGGGCAACGAGGCAGGCAAGCACTGCTGCACTCGGTCTAGATAACCCATCATGCCCCACTCCGCGATCACATGTCGCAGACGCGGCTTACGACCATCGGGGCGCTGCCGACCCTGGCTGTAATCCAAATACACACGCGCTAAGGCCGCCAGTAGAGAAATGCTGTGCTGAGGTGGAATCAGTATCCCCGTATCGCTAACGCCTCCCTCCACCGCTAAATACAGCCGGAAAGCAGTGGTGGGCGCTGCCTCTACTAAGTCTGTCGGCTCTACTGTAGATAGTGCTTCGGGAAACAGTGTTACTCCAGCAGCCAGTGTTACTCCAGCAGCCAGTGTTGCTCCAGCAGCCAGTGTTACTCCGGTGAGCAGCCTCTCTGCCGACAGCACAATGTCATTGTGGCGATCGCCCATCGACACGGCTTCGCCGCCATCTAGCCCCACACTAAACTTGGGTGACAGCGCTGCCAGTTCAGGGTGGGTCTGCAAATAGTCATCCCAAGCGCTGACGAGTGGCCGGGTGTCAACCAGCATTTGGGCATCGAACCCCGCCGTAGGACTAGCCATGACGTTTCGCAGAGAATCAACGCTGACGGTGCGCGATGCTAATCCTAGCTCTTGAAACTGGCGGAACGTATCGGGGGCGATCGCCGTTTGCAGTTCTCGAATTTGTAAATTTGCCCGGTTGGTCACCTGCATATAGCCACTGCCCGACTGCATGACGAAGTGGGCGATCGCCTCACATTGCGGCACCGTCAGAATTCCACCCGGAATCCGCATCCGCAACAGCAGCCCATCTTTGGCAAAAGAACCAGACCACAGATCTGGACAGGTCGGTAATGTCGGTGTCAAGTACTCATCTCCTCCCCGTGCGTCGCAGGGAACCAAGCGTGAACGTGCTGAAAAGCACCCCTAGAGTCGGCATTCTGACTTTCACAGTTGCGGCACAGCGCCGGATTTCCACCGGGCTTTCCCAACTCTAGGTCTCAGCAACGTATCATACGCCAATGCCCAGAGTTACAGATGCTTACCTTTCTTAAGAATCCTCGTTTGCCTCTGATGGGCAATTTGGCTGAATTCTCGGTAATGGGTAGTCCTAAATTGGTAATGATTTTTTGCAGCGCGGGCAAAGCCCGCGCTGCAAAAAATCATTACATCAATACCCCTAAGTAGGTGGGCTTAAGTAAATATAAGATTCTAGAACCCTGCGCCGCCCGCTGCGCGGGCGGCGCAGGGTTCTAGAATTTGGTTTTTATTTAGGTTGAACTACTTACCAAAATCAGAAAGGCTCTAGAACTGAGTCCTAGAGCCTAAAATCCCCAGAGCCTGAAGTTTTTGGTAGCCCTGCATTGTCATGTTGGACTACCAAAATCTTTGAAGGCGGCACCCAGATTCGAACTGGGGGTGGAGGTTTTGCAGACCTCTGCCTTACCACTTGGCGATGCCGCCGCGTACTCCTGGAGGTGTAGTATACCATCATAACCTAGTTGTTAAGTAGTACACTCTGATAAATTCCAGGCTCAAACCCCCTGCGCTGGCGACTGCGCGGGCGATTCAGGAATTTGGAGTTTTACATTTTGCGGTAGTTTTCAACGAGTAAGGATTTTTTGCAGCGTGGGCTGCACCCACGCTGCAAAAAATCCTTACCTCAACATCACTTTTTCAATACTCACGTTGTTAGCTCTCAATGAATTGACATGTTTGACACTGCACCCTTGCGAATTGCCCAAATTACAGACACTCATTTGTTTGCAGATGAAACCGAAGTGAGCAACGGGTTCCAAACAGCGCGATCGCTCCAGGCGGTATTAGAGCGGGTTGCCGCCCTATCTCCCCGTCCCGATGTGCTGTTGCTGACGGGCGATCTGTCCCAAGACGAAACGCTAGACTCTTACCGACAATTGCAGGCTCGCATTGCGCCGTTGGGTATTCCCGCGTATTGGATACCGGGAAACCATGATCAATATCCAGCGCTGATGGAGCAGGCGCTCTGCGCTCCACCATTTTCTACCCAAAAGTGTTTTCAGCAGGGCAGATGGAATGTGGTGCTGCTGAGTTCTATGCTGCCTAACGTGGTCTACGGCGAACTGTCGCTAGAAACCTTGACTTGGCTTGAGCAACAGCTCCAGCGTGCTGAATCACTGCCAACCTTGGTGGCGCTGCATCATCCGCCGTTAGCAATCGGCTCGGCCTGGATGGACACTATTGGCTTGCAAAATCGAGGCGCGCTATTTGCGGTGTTAGATCGCCATCCTCAGGTTAAGTTGGTCATTTTTGGGCATATTCATCAAGACTTTGACGAGTGGCGCGGTGCGGTGCGCTATTTGGGTACCCCATCCACCTGCGTGCAGTTTGTTCCTAAGGGCGATCGCTTTGGAATTGATGGCGATCGCCAACCCGGTTTTCGGTTGATCACGCTACACAGAGACGGTAGTTATGAGACGCAGGTTGTGAGAGTAGAGTTTGCAGGTATCGCGCAGAGTTAGTGGGTTGAACGCTGAACGCCCGACCGATTAGTCCTGAATAAATTCCTTAGCTGGCAAGGCGATCGCGCCACTGGTTCACAAGAGTTTTCAGGGATGGGGCAAGCCAGTGGTCATGGTGAGGATAGAGGGGCAGACGGGGTTTGAGGTGCCAGTTGGCTTGCTTAAGGGTGGCGGCTAGCTTGGCATCGTGGGGGTGGGGATAGTCGGGGTTAACTTCGTCTTTGGGGCCGATGCCGCCTAGGTCGCGTGCTCCGGCGGCGAGACAGGCCAGCAGGTCGTGAGCGGTGGGCAGAAGGTTGGGGGGAATTTGGATTGTAACCTCGGCGGGCAATATGCGGCGGGCGATCGCCACAACGTCCACTAATTTTTTTGGGTCAAACGGCGGGCTGGCGATCGCCTGCTGCTGACCGGGGCTGTGGGGTTGCAGAATGACTTCTTGAATGTGACCCCATTGATGATGGACGTGGGCGATCGCCTCTAGGGTTTCTACCCAGTCTTGCTCAGTTTCGCCAATGCCCAACAGTAGCCCGGTCGTAAAGGGAATCTGCAATTTACCTGCCTGTTCTAGCTGTTGCAGTCGCAGGGTAGGCTGCTTGCTGGGGGCGTGGCGATGCACGGTTTCTAGCAAGGCCGGAGTCAATTGCTCTAGCATTAACCCCATTGAGACGTTAACGGATTTGAGCTGCGCCATTTCGTCGGGGCTGAGGGGGCCAACATTGGTATGCGGCAAAAAGCCCAAGCCGAGCGCCAGTTCGCATAAGTCATATATCCGCTGAAACCAGGCACGGCGCTGGCTGCTGTGGGGGTGAACTTCTCCTCCCAAGATCAAGATTTCAATTACACCGTGGGGGCGGAGAGAACTTAGTATCTGAGCAGCGTGCTCCAGGGTCATCCAGGTATCGGTGCCTGGGTCTACCCGAAAGTTGCAATAGGTACAGCGATTAAAGCATTCGTAGGTGGGAACCAGCGTGTAGGCGGGGCTATAGGTCACATCGTGCGTCAGCTCGCTGTTACACATAATCCTGCAACGCCTTCACATCCAAAGGCTGCGCTTGTAGCGAGCGAATCGCGGCAGCCGTTGCTTTGGCTCCGGCAATCGTGGTGATGGTTGGGACTTTGTAGGACAAAGCGGCACGGCGAATTTGGCGATCGTCTACCTGAGCGGTTTCGCCCAAGGGGGTATTGACGATCAGCTGAATTTGCTGGTTTTTGATCGAGTCCAAAATGTTAGGCCGGCCTTCGTGCAGCTTCAGCACCAAATCCACCTCTAGTCCGTGTTCTTTCAAGACGCGGCGGGTACCTTCAGTGGCCACGATTTTTAAGCCAAGGGAAATGAGGTCTTTCACCACAGGAACGGCGGCTACCTTGTCGCGATCGTTCATAGAGACAAAGACGGTGCCCTTAAGCGGCAGGCGTTGAGAGGCTGCCAGTTCCGCTTTGGCGAAGGCTTTGCCAAAGTCGGTGTCAATGCCCATGACTTCGCCTGTGGAGCGCATTTCGGGTCCCAAAATGGTGTCGGTACCAGGAAACTTCTCAAACGGCAAGACGGCTTCTTTGACGGAAATGTGGGTGGGAATTACCTCTTCGGTGAAGCCCAGTTGTTCTAGCGTTTGACCCGACATCACCCGTGAGGCAATTTTTGCGAGAGGTACGCCGATCGCCTTCGACACAAACGGTACCGTGCGCGAGGCGCGGGGGTTGGCCTCCAAAATATAGACCTGATCGCCCTCTACGGTGCCCTGGATGGCGTACTGCACATTCATTAGCCCCACCACATTCAGCGCTTTTGCCAGCTTCTCTGTCCAGGTGCGGATGATATTGAGAATCTCAGGAGATAGCGTGATTGTTGGAATTGAACAGGCCGAGTCACCGGAGTGAATCCCGGCTTGTTCGATGTGCTCCATAATGCCGCCGATGACGACGCGCCCGGTGTGGTCGGCGATCGCGTCTACATCCACCTCGATCGCGTTCTCCAAAAACTTATCGATCAAAATTGGGTGGTCTGGCTCGACTTGCACGGCGTAGACCATATACCGTTCCAGGTCTTGATCCGAATAGACAATTTCCATGGCGCGTCCACCCAGCACATAGCTGGGACGCACCACCACGGGATAATCGATTTGGTGGGCGACCTTGACGGCTGTTTCGTAATTACGAGCCAGTCCATTGGCGGGCTGCCGGATATCTAACTCACGCAAAATCTTCTCAAAGCGCTCGCGGTCTTCTGCCCGGTCGATTGAGTCGGGTGAGGTGCCCCAAATTTTGGTGAGCACGTCAGGGTTTTCGTCCAGATATTTTTGCAGCGGCACGGCCAGCTTCAGGGGTGTTTGGCCACCAAACTGGATGATGATGCCAACAGGATTTTCCGCTTCCAAAATATTCAGCACGTCTTCTTTGGTCAGCGGCTCAAAGTAGAGGCGATCGCTCGTGTCGTAGTCGGTGGAAACGGTTTCAGGATTGGAGTTGACCATAATCGTCTCAAAGCCATCTGCCCTTAGCGCATAGGAGGCATGACAGCAGCAATAGTCAAACTCAATTCCCTGCCCAATTCGGTTGGGACCACCGCCCAAAATCATCACTTTGCGCCGGGTCGAGGGCAGCACCTCAGACTCAGTAGCGGCAGATTCTTGGCCATCTTCGATGCACAGCACGTCAGATTCGTAGGCCGAGTAATAATAGGGTGTCAGCGCTTCAAACTCAGCCGCACAGGTGTCTACGGTTTTGTAAACGGGCAGCACGCCCAGCGACTTCCGGTAAGCGCGCACCTCGTCTTCGGTGGTTTTGGTGGCGTAGGCAATTTGGCGATCGCTAAAGCCCAGTTGCTTCACGGCCAGCAGTTGCGCTTTGGTAATAGTAGTGAGCGCGGTACGTTTCAGCAGTTTTTCGGTGTCTAGAATTTCGGCCAGCTTGTCTAAAAACCAGGGATCGATAGCGGTGAGTTCGTAGATTTCATCCACACCCATGCCCATCAGCATGGCGTGGCGCACGGTGAAAATTCGTTCGGGGTTTGGGGTTCGCAGTCCAGCTCGAATTTGCTCCAGGCTGGGCAGTTTTTCGGGGCGATCGCAGCCCCAGCCCGCTCGCCCGGTTTCAAGCGATCGCAGCGCCTTTTGAAACGACTCTTGAAAGGTGCGGCCAATCGCCATTGCTTCACCCACCGATTTCATCTGGGTGGTGAGGACTGGAGTGGAACCAGGAAATTTCTCAAAGGCAAAGCGAGGAATTTTTGTAACTACGTAGTCAATGGTGGGTTCAAAGCTAGCGGGCGTTTTTTTGGTGATGTCGTTGGGAATTTCGTCTAGCGTGTAGCCGACCGCCAGCTTAGCGGCCATTTTGGCGATCGGGAAGCCCGTGGCTTTGGAGGCCAGCGCCGAGCTGCGAGAAACGCGGGGGTTCATCTCAATTACGATGAAGTCGCCCGTGTCGGGGTTGACGGCAAACTGAATGTTAGAGCCGCCCGTTTCGACACCAATTTCGCGAATAATCTGAATCGAGGCATCGCGCAGCCGCTGATATTCTTTGTCGGTCAGAGTTTGCGCCGGAGCCACCGTAATCGAATCGCCTGTGTGAATGCCCATCGGGTCGAGGTTTTCAATCGAGCAGATAATCACGACGTTGTCGGCTAGGTCGCGCATCACCTCAAGCTCATATTCTTTCCAGCCCAGCAGCGATTGCTCAATCAAAATCTGCGAGACGGGGCTGGCCTCTAGACCCGACTGAGAAATTTCCTCAAATTCTTCTTGGTTGTAGGCAATACCGCCGCCCGAACCGCCCATGGTATAAGCAGGACGAATAATCAGCGGGTAGGAGCCAATTTGTTGGGCGATCGCCCGTGACTCACTCATGGTCTGCGCCAGTCCAGAGGGGCAGACGGGCACTCCAATCCGCGCCATCGCCTCTTTAAACAGCTTGCGATCTTCCGCCATCTCAATGGCGGGTAGCTTCGCCCCAATCAGCTCCACGCCGTACTCATCTAGCACACCTGCTTTCGCCAGTGCCACCGCCAGATTCAGCGCCGTTTGCCCGCCCATTGTGGGTAGCAGCGCATCAGGCCGCTCCTTTTTGATTACTTTCTCTACCATTTCTGGTGTCAGTGGCTCAATGTAGGTGCGGTCTGCTGTCTCAGGATCGGTCATGATGGTGGCGGGGTTGGAATTAATCAACACCACCTCATAACCTTCATCCCGCAGGGCTTTACAGGCTTGAGTACCAGAGTAGTCGAACTCGCAAGCCTGTCCAATCACAATAGGCCCAGAGCCGATCAGCAGAATTTTGTGGAGGTCGTTACGACGAGGCATGGCAGCAGGATGTGTGAACGTTCGGAAATCCAGAACATTGTAGTGGGTTTCGGGTAAATCAGACTGTGCTTTTACCACCTAATAAATGTTGCGAACGACTTTGGTGTGGCTTTGGTCGGGGGAGAGGATTTTAATTGTTCCAGTCGGGGGCGATCGCAAAGGTATTAGACACGTGGATAACTTGACCGTCGATGAATTCGCTAGCGGGTTTGGTTTCCGGTAGCTGGAGAAATTCGTCGAGGGTCAACGCTTTGGCAGGGGTTTGAACCATAGCCGTAGGGGATGGAATGGGATGGGATGATTGTATTGTTCCTGGTTTTCAGCCAATTGAGCTGAAAGCCTCTTATGATCGAAAAAACCGATTTGCTGCTGTAAGTAGATAGGCGTAATTAAATATAAAACCTTAAAAGTCTGCGCCGCCCGCTGCGCGGGCGGCGCAGACTTTTAGAATTTGGTTTTTATTTAGGTTGAACTACTTATCTAATCGCTGTATCTATTCTCAATCACCTCAGGGTAGAGGGTAGTGGTATTGATGTAAGGATTTTTTGATGGGCGGGCTTCGCCCGCCCATCAAAAAATCCTTACCAATTTAGGACTACCAGTTTTAGCAGTTTCAGGGGGGTAAACCACTGGTGCCAGACATTCGCAAATTTTTTCAGGCGAGCAACCCCAGCCAGACGCTGAATCCTGAGAGCGAGGCAGATCGGAAGCTATACATTGATTTCTCGTCGGTGCGTGGTGGGCAAATTATTCAAGAGTTGAAGGACAATATCGCCTTCTTTTCACCAGATGATCCGACCTGTGTTTTGTTTACAGGCCATATTGGCTGTGGCAAATCGACGGAGCTGCTGCGGTTGAAGGCGGAATTGGAACGTGAAGGGTTCCATGTGGTCTATTTTGAATCGAGTGAAGACCTGGAAATGGCGGATGTGGATATTGGCGATGTATTGCTGGCGATCGCCAAACGGGTAAGCGAGAGTTTGGAGAAGGCCGCTGTGAATCCCCAAGCCAAGGGGTTTCGCGCGTTGCTCGAAGGCACGATGAGAGGGTGTTTGAAAAGTCGGTTAGTCAGTAAAAAAGCTCACTCAGTGTAAGCTGCGAATATGTAGTACACAGCACTGAGAGAGCGTCATGAGTAAAGCTTACCCCAGTAATCTGTCTCAAGGCCAATTTGAACGGCTCAACGACTTGATACCCGAACCAAAATCCGGTGGTCGTCCTCGTAGCGTTGATCTGTGGGAGGTTCTGAACGCCATATTCTAGGTTCTGGTGGAGGGGGTGCGATGGCGAGGGTTGCCAGGGGACTTTCCCGATATAGCCCTTTGGGCATTCAAGAAAGGCAAACGGTATACACCTACTTTCGTCAGTGGCGCAAAGATGGAACCTGGGTGCAGATGCACGACCGATTGCGAGAGTAGACCCGAATTGAACAGGAGCGTCATCGCAGCCCGTCGGAAGCCGTTATCGACAGTCAAAGTGTCAAAAGTGCGGCTGGAGTGAGTCAATCGGTGGGCTACGATGCGGGCAAACAAATAAAAGGTCGAAAACGGTTTATGACGGTCGATACCCTGGGATTGGTGTTGCGGGTCTTGGTGACTGCCGCGAGTGTACCCGAACGAGAGGGGGCTAAACAGGTGCTCAAACAGGTGAAACAGATGGGTCAAAGGGTATCGCGACTGCATACGACTTGGGCCGATGGCGGTTTTGCCAGAAACCTCGGAGACCTTTATCTACCTAGCCATGATCCGTATTATGGTGAGGCGGTTGGCATAAATTTTGACCCAAAAAACTTTTCAAACGCCCTCTTAGCAACGACTCTATTCTCAAGCCTGTAAACTTTGGTTGCGAAGTGTACATGAAGGGGATACTATTCTTTAAGTTCTAGACCTATTAGTCTCTCTTTGAGTCCGAAATTGGAATATGACCAGCTCTCCAACAGTGTCACAGGTGAATAACTATCCTGATTTGGCAGCGATTCAGCAAACCATTCGCAGATCTGCGCCAAAAGAGCAGTTAGAACTTTGGATGAAACCAAAACCAGCCATTGTTTATCGCGATCTGGCTTTAGATTGGCTAGGAATTTTGGTTGCATTGATCGTTGTTGCTCAGGTGCAAACCTGGTGGATGTATGCGATCGCCTTTTTGGTGATTGGTTTTTTCCAATACGCTCTATTTATATTGGGGCATGACGCGCTACATAGCTCTCTCCACCCCAACCGCAAGGTCAACGATTTAATCTCTAAATGGTTCATTCATGGACCGATGTTTATGGGGCTTGAAGATGGTCGCCGCAACCACCTTGAGCATCATCGTAATTTAGGCACCGATCTAGATCCCGATCGCTATCTTCACACCCTTGCCAATAAGAACAGCCGATCGCAATTTTTGCTTTTCTGCACTGGGTTAGCCACCTTTGGCAAAACCGTTTTGAAGGTAACTCCCTTTGGCAGGTTGTTGAACCAAAGCAAGGTCGCGAAAACAGACTCCATCAAGAGCAAAACGGGTGGGGCATTATCGAGCTACTTGATTCAACGTATTCCTGTTCTTGTTGTGCAGCCGTTGTTAATTGGCTTGTTTTTGCTTTTGGGTCTTCCTTGGTGGGCTTATCTGTTGTTATGGTTCGCACCTATTTATTTCTGTGTCTTTTTGCCAGATGAGGTTCGGGCTTTTTGTGATCACGCCATCCTCATCTATCCAGACTACGCAGCGGATAGCCAGCGATTGGTCACGGTGACACCCTCTTGGATAGAGGCAATGATTTTCTCGCCCCACAATATGAACTATCATGCTGAGCATCACTTGTGGGCGGCGATTCCCTATTACAATTTGCCGAAAGTCCATCAGTTTGTGCGGCAAAGACCAGAGGTTACGGTTCGCAAGAGCTACATTCAGTTCCTACTGAAAGTGCTATCAAACTTGCCTCTACGCAATGGCAACGAAACAGCTAAGGGATAGAGCAACGAGTTATGCTTGCATCGAACGTTTTGCAACTGGAAGGGGTGAATTGCGGTGTTTGCGGCTCAACTGAGTTTCGCCACTATGCATCAGGGAAAGACTATGAATATTACACCACTGAAACTGAATTTCAAGTGGTTGAATGCAGCTCCTGCCATAACTTGTATCTGAATCCTCGTCCCACTGTAGACGCGCTGCCCATCATTTATCCCCCCAACTATTACGCCTATAACTACGACACAGCGATTAATCCCTTAGCGGTTAAAGCCAAAAATTGGCTAGATAGTTTGAAGGTTAACCAGTGGTTGAAATATGCCCAAACCTCCACTCCCCGTTTTTTAGATGTCGGCTGTGGTAACGGGCGTTATCTCCAGATGTTGCACCAGTTGGGCGGATCTAAAAAAGATTTGTATGGGGTCGAGATGAGCCAAGATCCAATTGCTCGTCTCAATCAAGATGGATTTCAAGGATATTACGGACGGATTGAAGATGTTGCGGCTCAACTTCCAGCAAAATCCTTTGACCTGATCATCTTGCTGCAAGTGCTAGAGCATGTTGAAAACCCTAGTATGTTGATGAAAACACTAGCGGGCTTGCTCAGTCAAGGTGGCGTTTTAATTGTTGAAACTCCCAATACTACGAGCCTGGATGCTCATTTATTTCGGAAGCACTATTGGGGTGGATATCATTTTCCGCGTCACTGGAATTTGATGAATCGTAAATGCTTAACCTATTTGGCAGAGCAACAAAACCTTCAAATTAAAGCCTTTAACTTCTTACCCTCTCAATCCTTTTGGATTTATTCCTTCCATCACTGGGTTGAAGATCGGTTGAAGTGGCCTTGGCTGGCCCGATTCTTTAATCCCTTCCAAAATTTGATTCTCCTAACTCTGTTTACATCGTTTGATATCATTCGAGCCAAGCTTGGCTTTCAAACCTCTAATATCCAACTAGTTGCTATAAAGCCATGATTGAGACCATTTCCCATCAGGTTGCCCCAGAGCGTCAAATCGATCGCCCCTTGTGTCGGTTGTAATGCCCTGTCTCAACGAAGAAGAAGCACTTCCCAGTTGCATTCACAAGATTCGCTCTGCGTTTGCCGACGCGGGGGTAACGGGTGAAATTGTAGTTTGTGATAATGGCTCGACCGATAACTCAGTGGCGATCGCCGAGAGTTTGGGTGCCTGTGTCGTGCATCAGCCATTACGAGGCTATGGCAATGCCTATATCAAGGGCTTTGAGTGTACCCAGATTCCTGAGTTTCTCGATTTACTCCGCAATCAAGGCTGTGACTTTGTTACCGGGAGTCGTTATTTAAGGGGTGGTCATGGCACGATTCCGTTGCTTCATCGTCTGGTAGGTAATTCCGCTCTGACTGCCTTGCTCAACTTCTAGTTGTTTGGTACCCAATACACCAATGTGTATTGCGGGTATCGGGGGTTTACCCGGCAGTCATACAACCTGATTGAGTCAGTCCTGGTATGGAATTTAACTTGGAGCTGGCGATTAATACAGGGTTAGCTAAATTGAATATTTCTGAAATTCCAATTTTTCTGCATCCCCGCAAGGAAGAGTCTAAGCTGTGGACGTTTCAAGATGGCGGGCGCAGTTTGAGAATGATGCTGATCTATTGCCTCAATAAAGTATTTCTGTTTCCAGGAGTCTCTCTGTTGGCGATAGGCTTGCTCATCCACTTGATTGTGTTATTAGATCTGGTGCAATATGAGGGGCGATCGCTACTAGCTCGTACACGACTATTTAGCTGCTTTCATTCGTCAACAGCAAGGCTCTCAACTCGATCGGCTAATTGCAGAGCTAGAGACAGAGCGACAGCAGCGGCGACTGAACGAAGCGGAGCTGGTGAAAGAGAAGCAGGCCAAGCAGATTTTAGAGGAAGCCAACCAGGAGGCGCAGCAAACCAACCGCAAAGCCAATCAGCGTTTCAAGTTGGCCTCTGGTTTTTTGCTGTTTGCTTCAGCCCCGATGGCCAGCAGATTCTCAACGCAGGCCAGGATGGCACGGCGCGGCTGTGGAGTTTAGATGGCAAAGAAGTGCAGCAGTTTAAGGGGCATCAGGGCTGGGTCAACAGCGTGGCTTTCAGCCCCGATGGCCAGCAGATTCTCAGCGCAGGCGAGGATGGTACAGTTAAACTATTTCCGGTTGAAACGCTGACCCAACTGCTAGAGCAGGGTTGCACGCAACTCAATAATTTTTTGATTGCCTATCCTAAAGATTTACAGACGCTTACAACGTGCCAGAATGATCCCAAGCGCATTGCGGCAGCGGCTCTCAATCTGGTGAAAGAAGCAGAAGACGAGGCAAGGGCAGGCAGTGTTGATGTTGCCATTGAGGACTTTCGCACGGCTCTACGCTGGAATCCTAGCCTCAGTTTTGACCCTAAAGCCAGAGCAAATCAGCTAGCGAACGAGTGATGTTGGCGTTCAGACCTCGGAGGTTTCGGAAACCTCCGAGGTCTTGGGGTAGTGCGATCGCCCAGGTGCGATCGCCGACTTCCAATTCTTGGTTGGTCGAACTACTGACAAAGAACTCAAAGCCCAACGACAGAGATGGATTCGCGCGCTCCAAGCAGGCCAAAACCCTTTCACCAACGAGGAACTTCAGAAGCTATTGAATGAGTAGCTTGTCAGGTTTAGTTGAATTGCGATCGCATACACAGGGCGCTGGATTCCCGTTTTCACGGGAATGACGACGGGGCGATTGTCTGGGGATGACAGGGCGATCGCTATAAGTTGAACTACTTACTACTACCCTTTTTCTACAGGCTAGGATTCTGACGTTCCCATAAGGCTTTCAGCATGGGAATCTTTTGATATTGTTCTGGACGAATTATGTTCCAATCCAGTCCGGTGGGTTGAGGATGGGTGGTATGGGTGGCGATCGCCTCTTCTGGTGTGACGATCCAATCTAGCGGCCAGTCATGGGGTTCCATGGGCAGACGAGAGTCTGCGGCAATCTGTAGCGAATGCACCGTGGTGGCGATCGGGGTATGAGGTTTTAGTAACCCAAAGGTTTTGAGCATCGCTAGTTCTAAGTCGGCAAACCCTGCCCCCTTCCCAGTACGCCCACCGTTGCGAGTTACGGCTACACAGCCCGCAATCACCAAATCAATTGGCTGCATTTCTTCAAATTTTACTAACCGCCCATACACCAATGCTTTTCGCATTGTGGCGGCATCTTCTAAGGGAATGTGGCGCTGATGTAAGTCGGCTGCTGTGAGTTCGACAAAGCAGCGACTGTTGGTCAGGCGCGGGACTGCCATATACACAAGCTTATTGTCTTGCAATGCTCTCAACCGCACGGGTTTCTGGGGCGAATCGGGGTTGCATTTGACCACCCTTGCCTGCTGCCAAATAGATAGGGCTGCCAGTCGTTCGGCGGCTTGCTCTGCACCAAGAAAATAGGGAATGTGGCCTACGGGGTCACGGCGCGAGGCTCCCTGTTGTTTTAGCAGCGCCCAGATATCTGTTCGCAACTGGTCTTTATCGGTATGGTAACCACTCCACTCTGGCTCTGCCGTTGGTGTTGTTGGCTCTATCTCTGGCTCCCTCATGCCAATGGTTGCACTCCAGTTGAATCAACCTGTTGCGCTAAGGAGGCGATCGCCTGACCCGTCACTGGTTCTACCCAATTGGGTGCAATTTCGGCCAATGGCACCAACACAAATGCCCGCTCAGTCATACGGGGATGGGGAATTTGCAAGTCGGGCGAGTCTAATACTCGATCTTCATAAAGGAGTAAATCTAGATCTAACAAGCGGGCACCCCACCGTTCTCGACGAACTCTGCCAAAGGTCTGTTCGATTTGCAGCAGCGTCCTCAAAACAGCATGGGGTTCTAAGTCGGTGGCGCAAAGCGCACAAGCGTTGATGTAATCAGGCTGTGGTGGCCCCACCGCAGCCGTTTGATAAAGCTGGGACTGTCGTAGCAGAGCCATCCCTGATGTGTAGGCCAGGGTTTTTAGAGCCGATTCTACAATGGTGCGCGAATCACCTAAGTTGCTACCCAAGGCGATCGCCACCCGCGCTTTCTGCCCATCATTGGCTTGTTGGTTGCTCACCCAATTACCTACTCATCCGCTGACCGATTGACCCATTTGACCCATCTCTGCGGGAGATGCGTCAACACCCTCTCTACGATGTACACACTCTAAACTTTTGGCAAACTAAGTAGTTCAACTTAAATAAAAACAAGATTCTAAAGTTCTGCGCCGCCCGCTGCGCTGGCGGCGCAGAACTTTAGGGTTTTATGCTTAATTACGCCCGCCTACTTAGATTGGCTGGTTTAGCGAGCAGAGGCGAGCGATCGGCTCGCAATAGTCTGCCTACGGTAAATCTTATCGTGATTTATTCAGGGAAGGCTATGAATCCGGTTACGGTTGCTGCACGTTAGCGGAAAACTGCCCCAACACATTGCCGGGTGGAGCATAGTGACAAACTACATAAAATGCATTGTACTGTCTACCGTTAATCGTTTTGGCTCCCTGTGCTGCGCCACAGCCCAGTTGAGTGCTCCCCTGCCAAACGACCTGAGTAAAATGCCCAGTTGCGCTAGAAAAACCTGGATTTGCATAGTTGTAGTCTGCAACTTCCTCGTACCAAGCTTGGATGGCACTGGTAGCCAACGTGTCTGCGATTATGGAGGGTTGTGTAGTGTATGAGACATACAGGTTCTCTCCTACGCCTGAAACTCCACTGTGCTCAAATACGCCCGTCGAGGCGAGCTGATTGGCCCAATCTTGAGCACTACTTTTAAGGGAATTGTCAGAGGTTAGGTCAGGTGCATGATGTACGGCTCGATAGGTGTTGTGCTGAGACACCGTACTACTGTGAAGCGTCGCCAGGTCAATGGTAGAGCGCTCAACGGCCTTCCCCTCATTGAATGTGCCCAAAGAAATGGCGATCGCCAATCCTGCAAGACTTACCCCAATCAATTGCTTCCCTTTCACGCTTGTTTACCCAAATTAAACAACTGGACAGTGGTATTGATGTAAGGATTTTTTGATGGGCGGGCAAAGCCCGCCCATCAAAAAATCCTTACCAATTTAGGACTACCAACAACTGAACTCTACGCCGATTGACTAATTCTGCTCTTGATAGGTTCCGGTTTTACCCCTACGCTTCTTCAAGTTGCCCACTTTCAAGTTGATCAATCCCCTTCTCAGTAGATAGGCTTAATTAAATATAAGATCCTAAAACCCTGTGCCGCCCGCACAGCGGGCGGCACAGGGTTTTAGGATTTGGTTTTTATGTAGGTTGAGCTACTTACAATGAGTCAGATTCATCCCTAATATCAGCGATGCCGACTGAATAAACAGCGTAGCGATTGGAAGACCAAATAGAAGCTATATTTCTGAATTGTAAGCAAGTAGATGTGATCAAATGTTAGAACTTTAGACCGCTGCACCGACGGCACAGCGGGATAGAGGCTGTTTTGAAAGTTGATGTTTCTTGTTGGAAGTAATTACGTGAACCAAAATACGATTTCTCTCGTGTCAATCATCGCGACCCTCTTGCTGGGCTTAATTGGCTATGTAGTAACCTACGTCAACACCTTGAGGTTAGAGCAGCAAAAGGCTCAACTTACAAGGGTTGAACAACAATTGCGTGATTTATATGGCCCTCTCTTATCACTTGTAAGTTCTTCAGCGGCTGCGTATGAAGGTTTCCGTAGCATCTATAGGCCGAATACTCGATTTTTTCGTGGAACTCCGCCTCCCACTCCAGAAGATTTGGATGCTTGGTGTCTTTGGATGACAGAAGTGTTCATGCCTTTAAATGAGTCGATGACACAGCTAGTCACGAACCATACAGACTTATTAGAAGAAGATGAAATTCCTCCTTGCTTATTGAATCTCTGTGCCCATGTTTCAGGCTACAAAGCAGTAGTAAAAGCATGGGGAAAAAATGACTATTCGCGATACAGCTCAGTTATTCACTTTCCGGGAAAAGAGCTACGAACCTATGCTGAAGAACGGTTTGTTCAGCTAAAATTAAGACAGGCGATTTTACTAGGACATAGCCAAAAAAAAGGCAGGCTACAAAGACAATGATAAACCTTCACATCCTGATGTCATGGCAGCATTGATAGTTCTAAAAGTTGTGGGCTAAAAACCATGTTTAGGCAGCTTTGTGTATAGAAGAACACGAAGAAATCTGCGCTTACCGAGAAGTCTTTTCACCCTTTAATTGATCTAACTTTAGATTAACTACCCTTTTTATTAAAGTACGTTATATTGTATCGGTTCGTACAAAAACACTAGGCAAACACATGGCTGACATCGTTGATACCGCTGTTAATGCTGGTTCTTTCAGCACCCTAGTTTCTGCAATTAAAGCTGCTGGGCTAGTGGAAACGCTTAAGGGCGCAGGTCCTTTTACTGTTTTCGCACCTACCGATGAAGCATTCGCTAAACTCCCAGCCGGCACCGTTGAAGGCTTGCTCAAGGATCTGCCTAAACTCAAGCAGATTCTGACCTATCACGTTGTTTCTGGTAAAGTGATGGCTGCTGATGTAGTTAAGCTGACATCAGCAAAAACAGTTGAAGGCTCGGATGTGAAAATTGATGCCTCTCATGGTGTTAAAGTGAATGATTCTACAGTTACAACACCTGATGTTGCTGCTGATAATGGCGTAATTCATATCATTGACACTGTGCTACTTCCTGCATAGATTTATGCTTGAGTAACACTAGGGTTTAGTAGGCTTTTCACCTATATTGTTTCCCGGCTTTATCGGGGAATAACTCAGGTATTTAAGTTGATTATCCGACGGAAAGTCCGATTGATAAATATGAGGTAGTAGCTGCTAGCAGCTACCACCTCATATTGTTGTAAACAATTTTTTAATTCTGTTTTTAATTCTATAGATGTCATCATAAACATCAGGAAAAATGGCGACTTTAAATCGTCACAGCGTAAGGGTTTAAAATCGCCAATCTGGTTTTATAACTTGATAACCGCTGTACCATGTTTTGGCCTGTGCTTTTGTGCCGATCATTGATGCGATCGCCCGTACCTTGATGATCAGTGTGCGCCAACTTCAGTGAGAACTACAGACTGAGAATACCTTTTACCAACAGCTTTTGGACGAAACCCGGAAAGAGCTTGCCCTGCGGCACTTAAAGCACCCAGATACTTCAATTCATGATGTAGCATCTCTTTTGGGCTTCTCTGAACCAAGTGCCTTTCATCGTGCCTTCAAACGATGGACAGGACAAACCCCCCAACGCTACCGCTCAAGTGATAAGTAGTTCAACCTAAATAAAAACAAGATTCTAAAAGTCTGCGCCGCCCGCTCAGCGAGCGGCGCAGACTTTTAAGGTTTTATATTTAATTACGCCCATTTATAGCCATAGTCATAAAGCTTAGGAAATGCCAGCGTCATTCCCGCGCAGGCGGGAATCCACCCCCGCACC
>JBBQFG010000069.1:0-21013 GCA_038321765.1 Elainellales cyanobacterium | reverse complement strand
GCCGCGGTGTTGTCGGGCCAGCTGGCCGGCGCGGCACTGGACGTGCAAGCCACCGAACCGATGCCCGACGCCGACCCGCTGTGGGCCGTGCCGGGCGTCAGCATCACGCCACACATCGCCGCGCAGTCGTCGCCGGCTTGCGCTGCCTGCAGCAGGGCGCCGCGTTGCCCAACCCGGTGGACCGCACGCTGGGCTACTGAGCGCCCCCAAGGCGGCGGCAAAAAACGCCCGCCGCCGCCCTCTCCCCCGCGCCGGGGGCACCCAACCCACTTCCCACACAAAAACAACACCATCATCTCGCGGGCCCCCCCCCCCCCCCCCCCCCCCACTACCAAAAAAAGATTACAGGTTAATTAATTTGCAATCCTAAGTGACTTGCCGTTGCAGCTACAGCTTGCAGCCATATCTTGCAACACCCTCTTATTTGCAACACCCTCTTATTGCTTCACGATCACCGTTGTTCCTAAAGGAACCTGTTCGTAGAGCACTTCGATGTCGGTATTTAGCATTCGGAGGCAGCCGTGGGAAACAGCCTGACCTACTGATGAATCGACATTTGTGCCGTGGAAGCCAATTGCGTAGTCGCCGTCAGTCCAAAAACTAATCCAACGGCTGCCGAGCGGATTACGGGGGTCATCTCGGATCAGTTCCTTTGTAATCGGATGTTCCCAGGGTGGATTCTTGAGCATTTCAATGACGGTAAAGGTGCCAAGCGGGGTTTCCCAGCCTTCTTGGCCGATCGCCACGGTATAGGTGGCCTGCACCTGATCACCCTTGTACAAAGATACCTGGCGATCGCTTAAATCCACTACCAATCGAGGATCGTTGAGCGGAATTGACAATAACGACTCTTGGGCAGCCACCGCAGGGGTAAATTGCAACGGGGTAGGAACTCGTCGTCCGGGGTGAACGTTTTGCAAAATAGATGTCACAACTGCACTCGGAACACCCGGTGACACGCGCGGTGTGGGTCGCTGAAATGGCTTGTCTGTGTCCGCAGGGGAGGCGATCGCCCCAGTCTCAGATTCCGGCCCAGTCTCAGATTCCGGCTCGGTTTTAGATTCCAGCCCGGTCTCAGATTTCACCGTTGTGTCTGGATGCATCACAGCGGCGATCAGGGCTTTGAATTCAGTTGCTGTGAGCTGGTTGGGCATTCGAGACGTGAATTGAAACACCCTCGATTGGGGTTGCAGCACCACTAATAGCCCCGCTGTCACGAAGCTCAACATCATAAAGCTGCGGCTAATTGATACACGGCTTTCCATGCGGCCTCCTTCACCTTCTCTGTTCCCAATCGCTGATGCCTTGCAGTTCCCTCATCACTATAGCGATTCCTAGCATTAGACTTTTTACACGAATGCCTTTTTGAGGGCGTGATACCAATTTTAAAAACAAACGCGACAGGTTATCTCAACGATCTCAACCGAATGCTTTGCCCCTACGTTGGGGTCATCTGTTATCCATTTCTCCTTCTATGTTTCCGGCAACGACGTTCAACACATGCGACGACTTTAGCCATTGGGCGTTAAACGAATCTAGATGAGTCGTCGTAATTAGCGTTTGAAATCGATCTTGAATGGTTTCTAGCAGCTTGCGCTGACGTTTGGGGTCAAGCTCGGCCAAAACATCGTCGAGTAACAGCAATGGCGGTTCACCAATCACCGATTCGATGAGCTTGAGTTCTGCCAGTTTAAGCGCCAGAACCAGCGTTCGCTGCTGTCCTTGAGACCCATATTGGCGAGCTGGTGTCTGGTTAATGGTGA
Source organism: Elainellales cyanobacterium (assembly GCA_038321765.1). GTDB lineage: Bacteria > Cyanobacteriota > Cyanobacteriia > Elainellales > Elainellaceae > CASBQJ01. The sequence goes on along the minus strand of JBBQFG010000069.1, from coordinate 19,250 downwards.
ACCCAACTTCATCGCGGTGCGGCCCCACCAGGGTTGTGCCCTGCATTTGTTCGGCGATCGCCCGCTGCTGAATTTTAATCAAAAATGCCTGTTGAATTTGCAGGGGGTCGTCTTGTTCCAACGGCACGTTGGGTAGGTATTGCACGACCAGGCTTTCGCTGCTGTTGCTAATTTCCTGATGCCAGAATTCTGCCAGTGGGGCAATGCGCCCCAGCGCCCGTGCCCGCCGGCGAATCACACGAGTGCCCAAGGCGGCCAACTGGGCATCCCAGGCTGCCAGTTGCATGGGGTCAGAGGCGATCGCCGGACTAGTCTTACTGTGTCGCTGCTTCAATAACGCATTGCGCTGCCGTAGCACCAGGCCATATTGCTGCAAAATGTGGGCATAGACTGGCTCCAGTTGCACCAACAGGGTGTCGATCCAGGCGCGGCGATAGCCGGGGCCACCCCGCACCAGTTCCAAATCCAGGCTAGAAAATTCCACAGCACTCAAGGTGCCCAAAAAATCGAGCTGTCGCCGCAGCGTTTGTCCGTTAACTGCCACAGTTCGCCGACCGCTGCTGCGAAGCGTCATGGCCAGGTCAACCGTGCCACTGGTATGTTCTAGCTCGGCTGTAATCCGGCTTTCGGCTGCGCCATCTTGCACCAGGTCGCGATCGCGGCTTGTGCGGTGCGACTGTAAGGTTGCCAGCAATTCTACGGCTTCTAAAAGATTTGACTTCCCCTGCGCGTTGTCTCCCACGAGGATTGTTTTGGGAGCCACAAAGTTGACCGCCTGATCCCGATAGTTGCGAAATTGCCGCAGATGAAGGGATTTGAGGAACATTCAGCAGGTGGCAAGGTAAGCAGAGTAACGCAAACATCTGCAAGTATACGGGGTAGGGGCAGCGCAGGAACCGTCTCTACCAAAATGTCTCTTTCCAAAATGTCTCTTTCAAAGCGTGAATCGTTGCCCAACTAAGTCAAGAAACGATTCACGCAGGTGGACTGGTGGCGATCGCGCCGATTTTAGGCTTGCTTGCGGCGAAAATACCACCGCACGAACAGCTTTTCCAGTTCAATCCAAACAAACATCAGCGCACTGAAGCCGATACAAATCATCAATTCTGTGAAGCTTAACAGGTGAGTTCCAAAAAAGTTTCGCAGGGGTTCTATGTAGATTAGAGCCAGTTGCAAAATGCTGGTTAGCGTGATAGCGGTCAACACGTAGGGGTTGGAAAGCGGATTAATTTCTATTGTGAGCTGAGTATTGGAGCGAATGGCCATCGCGTGACCCATCTGAGCCAGACAGAGGGTGGTAAACACCATGGTTTTCCAGCGTTCGGGGTCGCCGGGAACCGTTTTGGTGTAGTTAAATGCAAACACCATGAGGGAAATTGCAATCACCGCCAGCACAATGCCAATCCGAATCATATACAGCCCCAAACCCCGGGCAAAAATGCTCTCACTAGGATCGTTGGGGGGGCGATCCATCACATTTGGCTCTGCGGGTTCTACTGCCAGCGCCAAAGCGGGTAGGCCATCGGTAACCAGGTTCATCCACAAAATTTGCAGCGGGGTCAGCGGCACACCGCCCAACGCCAGTATGGGCGCGGCTGCAATAGTCAGCACTTCGCCAATATTGGAACCCAGAATGTATTTAATAAACCGCCGAATGTTGGTATAAACCACGCGGCCTTCTTCTACCGCCGCCACAATAGTGGCAAAGTTGTCATCCAGCAGCACCATGTCGCTGGCTTCTTTGCTCACGTCGGTGCCAGTAATGCCCATCGCAATCCCAATATCTGCTTGTTTCAGGGCAGGAGCATCATTCACACCGTCGCCTGTCATCGCCACAATTTTGTTGTTGCGCTGAAGTGCTTGGACAATCTTGAGCTTGTGCTCCGGTGCAACGCGGGCAAAGATGCTGACGCGCTCAACCTCCTTTTCAAACTCCTGCGGGCTAAGTAGTTCCAGGTCACGTCCGGTCAACACGGCATCACCGGGTTTGGCAATGCCTAAATCCTCGGCGATCGCCTGCGCTGTTAACTGGTGGTCGCCCGTAATCATAATGGGGCGAATCCCGGCTGAACGGCAGCGTGCTACCGCATCCCGCACTTCTGGGCGCGGCGCATCGAGCATATCAACCAACCCCAGCCAAATCAGATCGCGCTCGGTTAGTTCATCCGATCCTTCATGCGGCACCCCCTCTAAGGGCTTACAGGCAAAGCCCAGCACCCGCAGTCCCTTGCTTGCTAGGTGATTATTTTGCTCTAAAATCTGGTGTCGCCAATCGTAGGTGAGGGGAACGGAGCGTCCTTCAATTGAAATGTATTGACAGCGCTCTAGCACCAGCTCAGGCGACCCTTTACAAAAGAGAGAATAGACAGTGGGCAATAGCGAATGAGGGAGAAACTCATCGGTCTGGACAGCCGACTCATCTTTAACGATGACGCTCATCCGCTTGCGTTCCGATGAAAAAGGAAATTCAGCAACGCGGCGTAATTTGTCATTCAGTTGATGACGATCTAGTCCAGACTTTGCCGCCGCTACCAGCAGTGCCCCTTCGGTAGGGTCGCCCATAATGATCCAGGTGCCATCTTCTTTTTGCAAGATGGAATCATTACAGAGAATGCAGGCGGTAAGCAGCGCGCTGGCTTCTGGGTAGCTCTGTACGGCGATCGCCTGGTCATTTACCAGAAATTCGCCTTCAGGAGTATAGCCATGCCCCGTGACTCGCAGCGAGTCGGATTTGGGATGAATGGACTGCACCACCATCTTGTTTTGGGTGAGAGTGCCCGTTTTGTCGGAGCAAATAGTGGTTACAGAGCCAAGGGTTTCGACCGCTGGGAGTTTGCGAATGAGAGCCTGTCGCCTTACCATTCGCTGGGTGCCCAGGGCGAGGGTGACGGTAATTACAGCAGGTAACCCTTCTGGGACAACCGCAACGGCCATACTGAGAGAAACTTCCAGCAGTTCCCGGAACCGTTCTACGCCAGAGACGAGCAGCCCGCCAGCAATCACGACGGCGACTAAACCTAAGGAACCCGACACGAGTACCTGGCTCAGATGATCCATGCGCTGTTGCAGCGGGGTCGGTTCTGACTCTACCCCTTGAAGCAGGGTAGCGATTTTGCCCAGTTCGCTCCGCATGCCCGTGTTGGTCACAATCACCGTGGCGCGGCCTTGCACCACTTCTGTACCTTGATAGACCAGGTTAATGCGATCGCCCAGCGGAGTATCTCCCGACAGACGAGCCTCAACCTGCTTATTAACCGCATGGGCTTCGCCCGTCAGCGCGGCTTCCCGAATTTGCAGATTTGATTCTTCTAGCAATCGCCCATCTGCCGAAATTTGCACCCCTGCCTCTAAGAGCATCACATCGCCAGGAACCAGCTCTTTTGAGCTAATCTCTTGGATTTTGCTATTGCGAATGACTCGAACTCGCGGCGAAGACAGGTTTTTTAGCGCTGCTAGCGCCTTTTCAGCCCGACTTTCTTGCACATAGCCCAATAGTCCATTTAGAAACACGATCGCCAAAATAGCGATCGTATCTTTGAACGGAATGTCGTTAGATTTAATCCGGCCTGCTTGTAGATCCAGCAGATCCATCACGCCAGAGATGATTGCTACAGCAATCAGCATAATCAGCATGATGTTCTTGAACTGGTCAAACAGAATGGCGAGATTACTGCGCCCTCCGGTTTCTTCCAGTTCGTTGAAACCGTATGTCTGCTGGCGCTGCTCAACTTGTTCTGAGCTTAAACCCAGTTGGCGATCGCTTTGTAGCAGTTCCAGCGTTTTGTCTGCCGGAACTGTATGCCATAGAGCGGGGGTGTCACGAGGGGAAACAGTCATCAGTTCAACTCACTAAATCGTTCACTACACTGTGCAGTCAATCAAAAATTTGCGTTAGTCAAACGTTGTATTGAGTCAGAAATCTAAAAAATTTAGGGTGGCTTTCTTCAATCAGGTGCTTAAAATCACCCTTAGATGTTTAAAATCATATTCGCTTAAGCCTCTTTCCCACAAGCCTGAGTCGAGGTTGAGCGTAGCAATCCTAAATCTTTTGCATAAGGAATTTGCATAAGGAAATGATGAGAATAAAATGGGAACAACTTGCTTATAGCGGTTCTTTGCCGGGTGAGGTACAGTAGACCCCGGCAAAACCCTTGCTGAATAAGGCTTTTAAAAATCAACTTGTACTTCACTGAACAAGGAACCGCTATACTTGCTCAATCCTCATTCAGCATTGCCCTAGACTCAGCATTGCCCTAGACATTGTTACTCTGAAACAGGACTTATGCAACTGATACGAAAAACCAAGAAAGTTGAATGAATTTGAAGGCGCTGAGCGCCTTCAAATTCATTCAAATGCGTAAGTCCTATAAAAGCTGGCAGGAGTATAGACTGAACTGGACAGGGTAGCTCGGACTAAAGTGAGAGTGCTTCTCGAATAAGCGTAAAAGTGCTCCTTAATTAAGCTTGAAGTAAGAGACCATAAACCTTATGGGTAAAATTTATAGTTTTCACACGCCAAGATCGGTTAAATAATAGGGTAATAACATTGAGGTAGGGATTTCTTGAAGCGCAATCGCAGTAGACGCTTCAAGAAATCCCTACACGTTGAGGACTACCAAAAATAGACACGGTTTGTTCTGGTTGGCGAATCTTGACTGCTCTCATCCCACACCGCGATGTTGTTAGAGTTGCCTCGACCCAAGCTATTACTCACGGGTGCCAGTGGCTTTTTGGGCTGGCACCTGTGTCAGCTTGCCCTGCCAATGTGGGATGTGTACGGCACTCACAATACCCACGCTCAACCGATTGCAGGTGTAAAAGCTATCGCCATCGACCTCACCGATTTCCAGGCACTCAAGCAGCTTGTGCGCGATCTTCAGCCCAGCGCTGTGATTCATGCTGCTGCTCAGTCTCGGCCAAACCTATGCCAAACAGATCCTGAAGCTACGTATGCCATTAACGTGGTAGCTGCTCAAAGTCTGGCGGGGCTGTGTGCTGATACTGGTATCCCCTTCGTGTTTACCTCCACCGATTTGGTGTTTGATGGGTTGAATCCACCCTATCGTGAGACCGATCCGGTGTGCCCGGTCAACGTGTATGGAGAGCAGAAGGCGATCGCCGAAACCCAAGTTCTGGAGCGCCATCCGACGGCTGCCATCTGCCGGATGCCGCTCATGTTCGGAATGGCTCCTACCGCCCCCAGCTTCCTTCAGGGTTTTCTACGCACCCTACGCCAAGGGCAAGAACTGCGGCTTTTCTGCGACGAATTTCGCACGCCCGTGAGTGGTCGAGATGCAGCGGTGGGTATTCTGTTGGCACTGAACACGGTGCAGGGTCGAATTCATTTGGGCGGGAAAGAACGGCTCTCCCGCTACGAGTTTGGGCAATTAATGGTGGAGGCGTTTCAACTAGATCCGGCAAACCTGAGTCCGTGTCGGCAAGCAGAGATACCGATGTCGGCTGCTCGCTCACCCGATGTATCGCTGGATAGCACGCTGGCATTTAGCTTGGGGTATAACCCTAGATTTGTAAAAGACGAATTAGTAGCATTGAGCGCCTGCGTTTAGCAGCTAGACAACACGCTAAATCGAGAAAGAGTAGGCTATGGTGGGTCAAAGGAATTTTGCTTTGGGTGGGTTGCATGGCCGCACAGCTAATGGATGGGTTAGGGGTGGCGCAGCAGGCGTTGGCCTGGAACAGCCGATGGATGTTGTGGAACACGTTTCTGGCGATTGTTCCCTGGGGGTTAAGTCTGTGTCTGTTTCGTCAAGGGAGGGGGCGATCGCTGCTCTGGTGGGGTAGCTTAGCTGCATTTGTAGCATTTTTACCTAATGCCCCCTACGTTCTAACAGATGTGATCCACTTGGTTAACGACATCCGGCGTGAGTCTTCAATTTGGCTGATTTCGCTCGTGTTACTGCCCCAATACCTGTTGTTTATGCTGGTTGGGTTCGGAGCCTACGTGCTCTCCCTCATTAATTTAGGGCATTATCTTAAAGCTGAGGGACGGAGTCGTCTCGTTTTTTCAGTCGAGTTATTTCTCCATGCCCTGAGTGCAATTGGCGTGTATCTAGGACGATTTGAACGCTTTAATAGCTGGGATTTTGTCGCTAATCCCTACACGGTGTTAGACCGCACCGTTGACAATCTGGCAGCCAAGCAACCGCTGATGGTCATTGCAACTACATTTTTGGTGATTGCTGGGCTGTATTGGCTAATGAAGCGGGTTACGGTAGCGCTGTTGCTGCAACGTCAGTATGCCGAAGAGATGGGGCGTAGGCAGCTTAGAGAATAAGTGCGGGCAAATAGAGCTATTTTGTTTGTAGAAGGACGGCTAAGCCGTCCTTCTACAAACGAGAGACAATAAAAAAAAGAGCGACAATGTGAGACTAAAGTGTGCTTCTAGGCAAACGGACTTAGCCCGGTGTCCGTACCAGCATCACTGGACAGTTGGCATAGACCCGTACATAGTCAGACAAAGACTGCCCTAGGAGGCGATCGAGATCAGGTAGCCCTTGGGCAATGCTGGGACGACGCTCTGGAGAACCTAGCATCAGCAAATCTACATTTAAGTCTTCTGCGACCTGACAAATGCGTTCCCCAGGCTTGCCGTTGGGGGCGATCGCCTTGTAGCTAATCCCCATCTTTTTTGCTTCGGCGATCGCAGGCACTAACACGGGGTCTTCGTTAGGATTTAAAGCAATCTCCCCTGACTTGAGTTTCATGTCAGGGTTGGTGTGAGCCAAAATTACCTGTCCACCTGGAATGTCGCGCAAAAACCGTAGCGCCATCTTCAGCGTTTCTTTGGCGGATTCAGACTTATCCATCGCCACCATGATGCGCTTAATTTTTTTGACGTATAGCTCATCTTTAACCAGCAGCATGGGTCGTGTCGCCAGTTGAAAAACATACTGACTAACGGAATTTTCCAAAATAGATTGAATTCGTTTCAACCCGCGTGACCCCATGATGATCAGATCCGCATCTACTTCATCCGCGACCCGAATCACAATATCTTTAGGGTCGCCCTCACGCAACACAGCCGTGACTCGACTGGGGTCAAGCTGCAATGATTGAATCGCGGTTGCCAGCAGTTTTCCCCCTTCTTCCCATTTCTCGGTCATTCCCTCAGCCGTAACTTGTGGGGGTACTACGTGCAACACGGTGACAGACACAGCTTGAAAGGTGGGAATATCCATCAATGCTTTGAGCATTTCTTGGGTGTGCCCTTTGCCAGAGTCTGCCAGCAAAATTTTTTCTATCATGATTGCCTCTTTAAAAATTCCCAGGATTGGAGCAGTATTGGCGTTACGAGTTCTGGGTTATGAATTGATGGTTAAAGGCGCACGAAGCATACCGCTCAACATAAATTCACACCCTGACCAGGTCATGCTCAATGTTGACTTTTGTAGAGCACTGACCAATAGAGTTAAAGAGTTTCTTTTAGGGCTAATTTTCCCTCAAACTCTCGTTCTACAGCATTTCCAGCTTACGTCAAATGGTTCTAAGCCTCGGCATAAATGATGTAAAAATTGATGTGATGTAGAGTCTTAGACAGGGTTAGAAAGAGTGCGATCGCTAAAATGCGATGGGGTGGTACTTCGAGTCCGTTAATACTCTTTTGAAAAATATCTTTTGAAAAATAGACGAGGCTCAGCTTTCAAAAAATATTAACGGTGCTAAATCATTACCCTGTGATTACCTGACTTTGCTTGACTATTTGCTTATGTAACCTCGTATGCAACCTCAATTAAATCCGCCCAGTGCGATTCAACCGACTGTACCGTCTGTGACCGAAACCTGGTTCGATTATTCTGTCCGCGCTCAACCACATCATACTGATTACTCTGGAGGAGTCTGGCATGGCTCTTATCTTGTTTGGATGGAAGAGGCGCGAGTAGAGTACTTGCGCTCTATTGGTATTAGCTTTGCGGATTTAGTGGCGTTGGGCTGCGATTTGCCTGTTGTGGATCTATCAATTCGCTACCATCGCTCTGTACAGATGGGGATGGAGGCCATTGTGAGAGCGCGAATGTCACAAATGGAGGGAGTTCGAATTAACTGGGATTACCGAATTCAGTCGCCTAATGCCGAAGACCTATACGTGACGGCTCAGGTAACATTGGTAGCGGTCGATCGAGAGAAAGGAAAAATTATGCGACAGTTGCCCCCTGCCGTGAAGGATGCTCTCATGCGGCTGTCGAGCTAGAAAAGCTATACCAACTTAAAAACAAACGCGATGGATGATTTTGAGCAACTCTGCGCCGCAGGGTTGCTCAAAATCATCCATCGCAAAAGCAGTTTAACTGACAGAAGGGTGTCAGGCTGTGATTCCAGCCATCAATTGGTCAATCAAGGCGATCGCAAATTCTCGGTCGAGGGGGGTGTGTCGCAGCAGCAGACGATACCAAATTGGCCCACAGAGCGCGTCGATCGCCAAGTCTAGATCGAGATCTGGGCGCAGTTCCCCGCGATCAATTCCCCGCTGCAACAGCGTCTGAGCGGCGGCACGACGGCAAGCAATCATTTGATGGCGAAACTCTTGAGCAACGTGGGGGTCAGTTTGAGCTTCAGCAATTAGGCCAGCCAACGCAGATCCAGCACTGGTGGTGCCGAGGACGACGGCAAGCTGACCTAGCATATCGCCCAAGTCAGTTTTGACGCAGCCCGTATCGGGCAGGGGCAGGTTTTGATTCACCTGCTTAGCGTAGGCTTCCATGACAACAGACGCTTTGCACGCCCACCAGCGGTAAATGGTTTGTTTGCCTACGCCAGCACGGGAGGCGATCGCTTCCACACTAACCCCGCCGTAGCCCTTTTCCTCCAACAGTTCTGCCGCTGCCGTCAGAATCGCCTGATGACACCGTTCACTGCGGCGACGACAGTCAGCAGCTTTTTGTGACACGTCGGGTTGAGTTTCATTGTAGAGATCATCGGGTGCCATATCTGGCTCTCATGAAATGGCTTTGTAGAAACATTGACTGATCGGTTTCATGGCTCGCGTTTAGGCTGCGTTTCCAATCTGCTGATGCTTTTTGTAGCGGTAGTCCTAAATTGGTAAGTATTTTTTGATGGGCGGGCTTCGTCCACCCATCAAAAAATACTTACGTCAATACCACTACTTTTTGCGGCATCGCTAGAGCGGCGGATGAATTCTCCAAACTGCCCTTATCCTCACCCTCATCCTCACCCTCACCCTCTCCTAAATGGAGAGGGAACAAGATTTTGAGGTGCAACCCTAGCAAGAAAGTATCAACCTGCCTAGAACACCTTCAGTTTTTGTTGTTTAGGATACCTTCATCATATAACTAGACGAACCGTCTCGTCTACCCTTGACAAGACGAGACGGTTCGTCTAGTTTTAGAACTGTAAGAAGTAATCAGAGCGGTAGGAATAGGCACTGCGAGGACAGACCGACACACCAACGCCTCCAAATCAATCAACGTAAACCAATCAGGATTTTGCCAATGACTCTCAACCTTTTTTCTCCCATTCAAGTGGGTGCTTACACGTTGCCCAATCGAATTATCATGGCACCTCTAACCCGCAACCGGGCAGGTGCAGGCAACGTTCCCACCGATCTAACGGTGACTTACTACGTGCAGCGAGCGTCTGCGGGGCTTATTATTAGTGAAGCCACTCAGGTTTCTCCGTGGGGACAGGGGTACGCTGCCACTCCCGGCATTCACTCGCCTGAGCAGGTGGTGGGTTGGCGCAAGGTAACGGATGCAGTTCACGCGGCAGGTGGGCGAATTTTCTTGCAGCTATGGCACGTCGGACGGATCTCGCATCCATCGCTGCAACCCAATGGAGAACTGCCTGTGGCTCCCAGTGCGATCGCCCCTGAGGGAGACGCGATGACCTATGAGGGAGCCAAGCCTTTCGTTACCCCACGAGCCTTAGAGCTGCACGAAATTCCTGACATTATTGCCCAATATCGCCAGGGGGCTGAAAATGCTTTGGCCGCTGGGTTTGACGGTGTAGAAATACACGGAGCCAATGGCTACCTATTGGATCAATTTTTGCGAGATGGAGCCAACCACCGTACGGATGAGTATGGCGGCTCGATCGAAAATCGCGCCCGTTTGATGTTGGAAGTCACAGAAGCGGTGGTGAGCGTGTGGGGTGCAGACCGCGTGGGCATTCGCTTATCGCCCAGCAGTACCTTCAACAGCATGACGGATTCTAATCCTCAAGAAACGTTCCGCTATGTGCTCGAACAGCTCAACCCCCTTGGGCTGGCCTATGTACACTTGCTAGAGCCGAGTGAATCGGACTTGCGTCACGGTGGTGTAGCGGTGCCTACAATCTACTTCCGTCCGTTTTTTCAGGGCAACCTGATGGTGAATTGGGACTATGACCAAGAGAAGGGAAATGCTGCGATCGCCAATGGAGATGCCGATTTTGTCTCCTACGGGAAGCTGTTCATTGCCAACCCTGATCTGCCAGAGCGGTTTCAGGCAAACGCCTCCCTGAATGAACCTGATCCATCCACTTTTTACGGCGGTGGTGAAGAGGGCTATATCGACTATCCGGCGCTTGAACTTCAGACAAACTAGCTTGGAGGGGAGCATCCCACTTGTGCAAACTTAGCCATTGCTACGCAGAAGCAAAGTACATCTCCTTTTCTTAAATGTGAAACTGCGCTTGGAAGTTTGGCTTCCGAGCCAACAGCCTTGGGGGTTGCCCCCAAACCCCCAGCAGGGGACGAAGCCCGTCCCCCACACCCCCTCCGCAAGGCCGCATCGGTGAGCATCAAAGGTCGCTGGCAATGCACTACGTATTGAGGGGTAGCGAGGGGTAGCGAGGGGCTGTTGACTTTTATTTCCCGTATCCCCTGACTTAGCGTCAATGCGTAGCGTTACCCGCAACGTACCCCTCTCATACGAAACCTGATCGGAGGGGGTTTGGGGGACAAGGGCTGTCCCCCAATGAGGGGGTTTGGGGGAGAAACCTCCCCCAAGGCTGTTGGTTCGCCTCTAACAAACCAACGAAAAAGCGAGTTATGTATAAACAGTAGCTCCTGAAACAGGGCTAAAAGCCTGCGGACTACCAGACAAGGGGATGCCTACAAAATTTGAAGGAGGCGATCGATTATGGACTTGAAATTAGCCGATAAATCAGCGCTGGTCAGCGGTTCTACAGGTAGAATTGGGTTGGCGATCGCACAATCCTTGGCTCAAGAAGGTGCCACTGTTACCATCAACGGTCGTTCGCAAGAGCGGGTAGATCAGGCGCTCGCCACAATTAAAGCGGCAACGCCAAATGCCAAGCTGTCTGGTGTTGCGATTGATCTGTCTACTGGCGATGGTGCCGATCAGCTCTTTCAGCAAATCGCCACTGTAGACATTCTGGTGAATAATTTGGGCATGTATGAGCCAAAAGCGTTTGGCGACATTTCTGATCAAGACTGGCTCAAAATCTTTGAGGTAAATGTCCTCAGTGGAATTCGGTTGAGCCGTCACTATTTTCCCACCATGCCAGAGCGCGACTGGGGACGAATTATCTTCATCTCTAGCGAGTCTGCCGTGCAAATTCCGGTAGAAATGATTCACTACGGCATGACCAAAACTGCACAGCTTGCGATCGCCCGTGGTTTGGCTGAAATGACAGTTGGCACAGGTGTAACGGTCAACTCTGTATTACCTGGCTCCACGCGCTCCAAAGGAGTGGGTGACTTCGTTAAAAAAATGGCAGGCGATCGCGGCGTGAACGTCACTCAAGTCGAAAAAGAGTTTTTTGAATCGGTACGTTCCTCGTCACTGATCAAGCGCTTCGCCACATCTGAAGAAGTCGCCGCTCTCGTCACCTATGCTTCCAGCCCACTCTCATCAGCCACCAATGGTGCGGCGCTGCGCGTCGATGGCGGCGTGGTGCGATCGATCCTGTAGCGGTTCCTCACTTCAAAACAGGCTTCACTTCAAACCAAGTCTCAGCTTTCAAACCGTTCAAGCGATTCACTTACTTAACAGTCCAGTCCACGATCCGTTGTCTAAGCCATCATTCATAAGGGAGCCTTTATGACCGCCACTACCTCAACGTCAGATTTACTCACCACACCTCTAGATGTGCCCAGCGCCATCACTCAGCGGCGTGCCATCAAGAGTTTCAAACCCGATGCGATCGCGCCAGATCTGCTCAAGCGTTTAGTCGAATTAACGGTTGCCGCGCCCAGTAGCTACAACATTCAAGACTGGCGCATTGTGCTGGTGCAAGACGACGCACAGAAAGCAGCACTGGCCGCAGCGGCTTACGGGCAACAGCAGATTATTCAAGCTCCCGTTACATTCGTGTTTGCGGCCAGTGCCCACGCAGGGGTAGGCGACTTGACCCCCATTTATCAGCAGGGGCTTCAAACTGGAGCCTGGACAGAAGGAACCGTAGAATATTTCAAGAACGCGATTCCACAAGGGCAAACGGCTCTAGGCGATAAGCAGCGTGAATATGCCGTTAAAGATGCCATCATTGCCGCCACGCATTTGATGTTGGCGGCTGAAAGTTTGGGTCTTTCTACTTGCCCAATGAACGGTTGGGCTGAAGATCAGGTGAAGACGGTGATTAGCGTAGCAGATGATGACGATTTGGCGATCGCCCTGCTTGTACCTGTTGGCTATGTCGAAGAACCTCGCAAAAATCCTGGTCGCCTGCCGCTTAGCGCCAACGTATTTGTCGATCGCATCGGCAATTCCTACGTCGGTTAAGCGGTCTGTCTACGAATTAATAAGGTTGCCTCATGTCTGATTGTAGAGCTGTAGCCAGCGCGGTTAGGACAAGGACATTTTTAGTGGCGCGCAAAGCGCGCTACTAAAAATGTCCTAAACAAAGTGGCTACGGCTTAAAATGGGCAGTTTGTGAAATGGGCAGTTTGCGAACTGTCCCTTGTGCCCAGGAGCAATATCTTAATTCTTTAAAGGAAGCGAATGACCGATCAACTAAAAGGTAAAGTGGCAATTATTACAGGTGCCTCGTCAGGCATTGGGGAAGCAACGGCGATCGCCCTCTCAGCAGCAGGGGCAAAGGTGGCGATCGCGGCTCGGCGAGCCGACCGACTGGATGCGTTAGCACAGCGGATTCAAGCAGCGGGCGGAGACGTGCTACCCATTACTGCCGATATAGCCGACGAAGCGCAGGTGCAAGACCTGGTGAGCAAAACCCACGATCGCTGGGGTCAGGTCGATATTCTGATCAACAACGCTGGAGTGATGCTACTGGGTAACATCGACGGCGCTAACACCGAAGACTGGCGACGCATGATGAATGTCATGTGCTAGGGCTAATGTATGCCACCCATGCGGTGCTGCCGTTGATGAAAGCCCAGGGCAGTGGACACATTGTCAATATTTCCTCGGTGGCGGGGCGCGTAGCCAATGCTGGAACCGGAGTCTACAACGCGTCGAAATGGGCGGTGAATGCCTTTTCTGAATCGCTTCGCAAAGAAGTTTACACCAACCATATCCGCGTCACCATCATTGAACCGGGACTTGTTGACACAGAACTCCCCACCCATGTCACCGATCCAGCCGCCAAAGAACGCACGGCGGCTTTCTATGGCTCCCTCAAAAACCTGGAAAGCAGTGACATCGCCGCCGCTATTCTCTACGCCGTATTGCAACCGCCGCATGTAAACGTCAACGAGATTCTGATTCGTCCGACCGAACAGGAACGTTAACTTGACTGTACTAGGACTTACGCATCTCCCACGAAAAACCAAGAAAGTTGAATGATATTGCAGGCGCGGAGCGCCTGCAATATCATTCAACTGCATAAGTCCTATGTACTTTAAATGAGTAGCTCAACCTATGGGAACCATGCGTGCAAGTTGGTACGAACGACTGGGAGCCGCCCGCGACGTTTTGACCGTGGGCGAAATCGAAATTCCGCTGGTGGAACCGGGGCAGGTGCGGGTGCGAGTCCACGGGTCTGGCGTTAACCCCTCGGATGTGAAACAGCGAAGCGGTTGGCGCGACCTGAAACTGCATCACCCTCGCGTAATTCCCCATAACGATGGCGCTGGGGTGATTGAAGCGGTGGGCGATGGCGTGTCAAGCGATCGCCTCGGTGAGCGAGTTTGGCTATATGAAGCGACGATTCCCGGTGGCAGGGGCACCGCTGCCGAATATGTAGTGGTGCCGACGGAGAAAGCGATCGCCCTACCCGACAACACAAGCTTTGCCGAAGGCGCGTGTTTGGGCGTGCCCGCCATGACGGCACATCAAGCGGTGTTTCAAGATGGAGCCGTCACCGGAAAAACGATTTTGGTGACGGGCGGCGCAGGAGCCGTGGGAAACTATGCGATTCAGTGGGCGAAGTGGGGCGGGGCAACGGTAATCACAACCGTCAGTTCGGCAGAGAAATCAGCGATCGCCCAAACGGCTGGAGCCGACTTTGTACTCAACTACAAAACAGAAGACGTGATTGTACGGGTTAAAGAACTGACGGCTGGAGCTGGGGTAGACCGCGTAGTAGAGATAGACTTTGCCGCCAACTTTGCCACCAATTTAAAGGTGCTAAAAGTAGACGGCATAATTTCCACCTATGCGTCTGATTCCGACGTGCAGCCCCAAATTCCCATTTACTCGCTAATGTACAAAAACCTGACCGTGCATTATGGACTGGTCTACGCCATGTCTGCCGCCGCCCATCAAGCCGCCGCTGCCGACATCACCACCTGTTTAACAGCAGGAACATTGACGCATCAAATCGCCCAACGGTTTTCGTTAGACGAGGTGGCAATCGCCCACGAACAAATGGAAAGCGGACAGGCGATCGGCAAGCTGATTTTGGAACTGTAGCGATCGCTACTTTAACAGTCGCCCCAGCACCAGCAGCTATAGTACCGCTGATCCGACTGCCGATGAAGGCAGCGTGTTGCAAACCGGAGTTTCCGGTGCGAGTAACCTTGCACCCAGCAACCCTGCACTAATCGAGCGCATTCAAGGGAAGCCCGCCCCCGACCCTAAAGTGGCGATCGAGGGTGAAATTCCTAGGCTCCAAGAAGCAGGAGTTCAACCAACGGCTGATTTAGTTTACACGTCTGGCTCTAGCCTTGACCCCCACATCACGCCAGAAGGGGCAAGAGCACAAATTGCTCGGGTTGCAGGAGCGCGTGGGCTTCAGCCAGACCAACTTGAAGATCTGATTAACCAGAATACCGATGGTCGCTTTTAAGGCACCTTTGGTGAACCGGGAGTCAATGTGCTGAAGCTAAATTTGGCACTGGATGCACTGATTCCTGCTAGTTAAGGATTGCGTACAAAATAAAACCTAATCTTTTTTTGAAAGTGCCGCGCGGAGCGCGGCACGTTCAAAAAAATATTAAAGATTAATTAATTGGTAATCTTAAGCAAATATAAACAGGAATTGAGGATACAGACAGCTCTGATACTTTCATGGAAAGGGTTGTTACTGGAAACAGAAGAGTTGTTCACCCGATTTCTCAGACGCTTTAGCAGTCCACAAGCAACTCTTGAGACTTGCAGCTTATGCATCCCCCATCGAACCCATCACCTGATACGGGCACTCAAACGGATTCGCCTCACGCGAAAAAAAAGACCTACGGCTACCGGGAACGCGACGAAGACCAGCGAAAAGCGTTCGTGAAGCAGTTGCAACAATACCTGCCAGAGGAGATTGTCTATATCGATGAAGCCGGGGTGGATGACACAGAGGATTATGCCTATGGTTGGGTCAATCACTCTGCCTTAAAAATCATGCAGATTTAGCCTAGGACAAAGCGTAGTCTGAGCAACTACCTAAGTCGCTAGGCGCTATCAGAAGTGGTTCTGCAACATTGCAAAACCACCTTTAACCCGCCATTTACGGTCGATTAAACCGGCTGCTGAACATAGACGGGTTAGAAACTTTCGCTTCGTCCGCCGCGTCCACCGCCGCCGCCGCCGCCACCACCAGCTTCGCGGGGCTTCGCCTTGTTAACTCGAATTTCGCGGCCTAGCCACTCTGCACCATCAAGATCGGCGATCGCCTTATCTTCTTGGTCTTCAGCTTCCATTTCTACAAAAGCGAAACCTCTTTTTCTACCAGTTTCGCGGTCTGTAGGCAGACTGACCCGACTAACCTTGCCATACTCAGCAAAAACTTCGCGCAAATCGTCTTCAGTAGCCTGAAAAGACAGGTTGCCAACGTAAATAGTCACAATCCTCTCCAAACCTTTCACACGGGGGCTAAATTCAATGGAAGAACTGGAAGTTGCAGTTGCAATTAACCAGTTGTTCCGCTTACTCAATGTTGCTTCGCTGTGATCATAACTGATCTCCTAATAAATGGCAGTACCATGTCACCAAAACCTATATATCTTTGCCTCAAAAACCTGTCTTAGATTCTGATCTAAGTTAAATATTTTTCACCATGAGCGCTATGTGTAGGATGCTTTTACCAAAATTTAATATTTTAACCGTATATATAGGAATTTATGCCACTAGTATTTATGTCTAGTTAGTATTCAAAATCTTAGCAAAACTGTATCTTTGATTAATAGTTCAGAGGCTGATTATGTATTGCAGATAACACTTAATTCGCTGTCTTTTAAGACTGCACCCCTAACTAGAACTCTACACTTCTGGTGACGTGGCTAATGTTGGCAACTGACGCAAGTTCATTCTGAACGCTTGTAACTTAACCGACAAAAACCATGTGAAGTAACCAACTTTTGAGCGTAGATTTCGGGGAAATCCGCTATCAAGCCGCCTCCTAATCTGTAGGGTAAGGCTAGCCGCTGTCATTTCTGTACTATCGTTAGACCTCTTGCATGAATCGTTTTCCGGCTAAGCCGGAAAACGATTTATGCTCACGAAAAAGCATTCACGTAAGAAATATATTTTTGTAGGGATCTAGGGGATCGGCGATCGCCAACATTTGCGGCTTCTTTGACTTCACCCTGACTATCGCTGTATCAGCTTAGAGTTGAATATGACATCCTTCCGCCCACAACTGCCCACGCTAACTATTGCAGGCGATCGCAATGACAGTACGATCCCTCTGGCAATACGAGACTGTGCCCAAGAGACTCCTAAAACGCATCTATAAAGTGATCCCGAATGCTCAGCACTCGTTAAGTAGTTCAACCTAAATAAAAACCAAATTCTAAAACCCTGCGCCGCCCACTGTGCGGGCGGCGCAGGGTTTTAGAATCTTATATTTAATTAAGCCTACCTACTTACCACAACATCATGGAACTGAAATCACGGCCTTGAATTATCTCCTTCTCGCAGATAAATCCGAACTATGTAGCTACTAAAAAATCTCCGAACAGTGACAAGGATTAATAGCGGCGATCGCCTCCCGTGTCACGGCGATCGCCTCCCCATCCACCGCCAGAGGGTTTTTCTTCGCGAGGTCTGGCCTTATTGACTTTTAGATCTCGCCCCATCCAATTTGAGCCGTCTAGTGCATCAATGGCAGCCTGTTCTTCACTGTCAGACGACATTTCGACAAAGCCAAACCCCCGAATGCGACCAGTTTCTCGATCGACCGGGAGCTGAACCCGCTTTACAGTTCCATAATCAGCAAAGGCGGTTTCGACATCTTCTTGCGTAACCTTGAAAGAGAGGTTACCGACGTAAATTGACATGGGCTGACTCCGCAATTGAAAAAACGAGGAGAGTGAAGGTCGCCGAGGGCGAATACAGCTACGGTAACCGTTGAACCGCTACCGATTAAGCGCGCCAGTTGAATAGAGCATACAGTTCAAATTCTTGTCGTCATAGTAGCACATCTATGATATGTCCAAGGACAGCGAGATGAGGGACTAGGAGCACAAACAGCTTGTTAAGCTCATAGTTAGCCTAAATTAAGATATGGATGCCAGTGCCAAGCCGTCCACGCGCAGCGATCAACACACTGGCACCTATTAATTTTGGTACGCCTCTTTTATCTGTTATGTTTCAAGCAACGCGACAGCGGTTAGCACTTTGGTACACAATGGTGACCGCTGTATTGTTGTTGCTATTTGCCAGTGGGTTTTATCTCTACGTACGCAGTACGCTGATTGAACGCATTGATGACACGCTCAATCATGTGGTTGAAGTTGTGCAGCGATCGCTCGTGATTGATTTAGCTAACCTTGATGTGGCCGATATTGCTTCTGATGATCCTGAAGCTGATCACGCTCGTGGTTTGTCGCCATATCTCAACATAGCAGCCAGTTTTCGCGATAACCCCGATTCTGTAGAAGACGACCATATTGATCTGGAATGGTTTAACCCCGCCGGGGAGTTACTCTGGTCTACCTTTTCTAATGTTCCTGACATTCCGCTGCATCCCAACAGTACAGGTGAAACAGTTCATTTAACCGCAGATCAACAGCTCCGCCAAATTACTCAACAGGTAGAGGTTAAGCAGCAGATTGTAGGGTATTTGAGAGTGAGTCATCCTTGGTTTGAAGTGACAAAACCAACCCGTCAGCTCATTCGAGATTTGGCCTTAGGATTAATATTATTGGTCGGTGCTGTTGCCGCAATTGGTTGGTTGTTGTCAGGACTGGCGATGGCTCCTATCCGCGATTCTTATCAGCGGCTGAAGCAGTTTACGGCAGATGCATCCCATGAGTTGCGTAACCCAATTGCAGTAATTCAAACGAACGTGCAAGTTGCGCTAGCCGATACAGAGCTTGACCCAATCGTTCAACAGCAACAACTCAAAGTGATTGAACGGCTGACCCGACGACTGGGGCGTTTAGTCGATGATTTACTGTTTTTGGCGCGACAAGATAGCGGCGCGGCTCTGCTTGTGCGTGACAGTATATCGCTAGATGAATTGATAGAAGAAGTGATAGAAGAGCAGCAAGCCATTGCAACCGAGAAGAAGATTTCTCTCAAGCTGAATATTGATGCCAACGGGGGTGAAAATCCAAATAGTTTCTATCTAATTCAGGGCGATCGCGACCAATTAACTCGGCTGTTTACAAATTTGATCAGCAACGCAATTCAGTATACGCCACCGGGCGGCATGGTTAGTGCATCGATTCGGCGGTTGAAGCAAAGTTTATCTTCTATCCAGATTCAGATTCAAGATACAGGCAGCGGTATTCCTGAAGATGCTATGCCCTATCTATTTGATCGATTCTATCGGGTTGACCCAGCTCGAACATCTGGTTCGTTATTAGCTAACAGCAAATCTGGAGACTCCACTGGTTCTGGATTGGGATTGGCGATCGCCAAAGTTATTGTAGAAAACCATCAAGGTCAAATTCATGTGAAAAGCTCACTCAATCAGGGAACCACGTTTACAATCAC
>JBBQFG010000068.1:0-21109 GCA_038321765.1 Elainellales cyanobacterium | reverse complement strand
GCGAATTGAGGTTGCTCGACTACAGAATCGTTCAACAACCTTAATTTGAAAGGATACGGGTATACCCCTTACACTGTCAATTACTGAATCGGTAGATTGTGTCAAAAATATCGGGTCGAAAGGACTGAGATGGGCGATCGCTATAGTATGGAGAAACATTTCTCCGATCCACCCAATTTGGGATGATATGCGGAAACTTCCATTTAATAACAAGTTAGGTTGCTTCCCCATATCTGTTAGGGCATTGTTGAGAAGCCATGCGATACAGCGCGACATAGCAGGGCGAACGCATGAAACTGCATTATTGACTTTTAGGTTGTCCTATTGCAAAAATTCTCAACAATTTACTCTTGTTGAGAGTGCTTGTGACCACCAGTAGTAGGTTCTTTAGACTACAACGCTATATCTGTTTTCAAAAATTTTCATGCGTTTGCCCTGCGCGACATAGCCCAGATTCGGCGGACTACTGGAAGTACTGATATAGTAGGTAGATCCGTGTTTCATAGGGACAAAACTTGTGATAAGTCTGTCAAGCATCTCCGACGTCGCCCCTGAAGTGCAAAATAATGCTCTTAAAGAAATTGATAAACTTGACAAACAATTACAACATCATTTTCAAACTAAGTTTTTAGTTCAGCCTTCACTTACTAGACTTTTAGTAAGTTTTCAAGCTAATAAAACAAGACCTATTTATCGATGGTACAAGTATAAAGAAGCCTTCTCTGCTTCTCTCGTTGAGCTTTTACTTCAAAGGTATGGGCTTAATCAGGGCAAGATACTAGATCCTTTTGCAGGTAGCGGAACGGCTTTGTTTGCTGCTAGTGATTTGGGGCTTGATGCCGATGGTATTGAATTGTTACCCATTGGTCAAAAAATTATTGAAACGAAGAAGGTTCTCGATACTAAATTTATATCCGATGATTTTGCCCGTCTCAAGACTTGGTTAAGTTCGCGAATATGGAAACAGGTGGGTAAAGAGTTCTGTTTGCCAGAATTTAGGATCACAAAAGGAGCTTATTCTACAGAAAACAAAAGAGTAATCGAGCAGTACCTCGAAGCTTGTTATCAGGAAAATGAAGGAGTTCGAGAAGTTTTGCTCTTTGCTTTGCTTTGTGTTTTAGAGTCTGTAAGCTACACTCGCAAAGATGGACAGTATCTTCGCTGGGATTATCGTTCCGGTCGTGGGCAAGGGAAGAAGCCTTTCAATAAAGGTGAAATCTTAGATTTTGATTATGCCATCACCCATAAAATCGAAGAAATTATTAATGATTTAAAACCTCCTACACATCAGGTAGAAATTTTTTCAGTTAAGGGACCAAAAGGCAAAATCAAACTAATTAACGGATCTTGCCTCAAATTGCTGCCGACTTTACCTGATGCAATTTATGATGCTGTTATCACATCTCCGCCCTACTGCAATCGATATGACTACACTCGTACTTATGCATTAGAGCTTGCATTATTAGATATTTCTGAAAAGGGACTAATTGATCTCCGACAGGAAATGTTAAGCTGTACAGTCGAAAATCGCTCAAAAGATTTATTGGCTATCAATCCAAATTGGAGCTTGGCTTTAGAGGCTGCAAATTCACAGCCTCTGTTGCAAGCTATTCTGAGCTATTTAAATAATCAGAAACTTCAAGGTGTATTGAATAATAACGGAATACCCAGGATGATTAGAGGCTATTTTTATGAGATGGCTTGCGTCATACAAGAATGTTTTCGCATACTCAAACCTGGGGCGCTGTTGTTTATGGTCAATGACAATGTGCGTTATTCTGGCATAAGTATTTCAGTAGATATGCTCCTCTCTGACTTTGCAGAGAAACTAGGTTTTATAGTTGAAAATATTCTCGTTTTACCTAGCGATAAGGGTAACAGTAGCCAGCAAATGGGAAATCATGGGCGTGATCCCTTAAGAAAGTGTGTTTACGTATGGAAAAAACAGTAAACCGATCCTATGAGTGCTTATCGTAATCATCTTCAGTCTAGTGACGATCTTGTCACAACCTATGAAGCAACTCGTGCGGGCTTTGTGACACTTGCACTTGAGAAGAATCGACGTGCTACCCCTTATGTTGCAGAGGCAAGGGCACTTCAAGCAGCAGCAAATCAGGCTCAAAGTCCTGCTGATTTGTTAAACACTCATGGTATTGAGATGGGATTATTGACCGCAGCAGGATTGTCTGACAAGTCTCTTGCTCATTTGACATCAGAAGATAAAATTGATGCGATTAACGGTCTAATTAAAAACTTTCTTGAGCCAGCAGGTGCAAACTTTGTAGAAGAATTAGTCTTTAGATTTCTACTGACTCGTGGTGATACGCTTGGTGGCTCGATGCGTAATGTTGGTGGAGCTTTGGCACAACGAAAACTAACTCGTACTATTCTTTCAACTCTTACAATCGCAGGTCAAAGATATCACTGGCAGCATTCAAAAACAAAAAAGTGGATAGCGATGACAAACGACGATGCAGAAATTGAATTATCTTTACGCGGACTCAGTTGGGAGAGTGATCTTGGTAGGCGCACTCTTATCTATAACCTAAGTATTCCGTTAGTTAAAAGTAATGTAGATCTCTGTTTGTTCAATCTTGCGCCAGAGGCACTGCCAGCTAATAAATCCAGCAAAATTGAGCCTGTTGAGGTTGAGCCTTACACAATCGCATTGGGAGAACTGAAGGGCGGGATTGATCCAGCCGGTGCTGACGAGCATTGGAAAACGGCACAAGCGGCACTCAATCGTATTAGACAGGCATTCGCGGATGCTGGTCATTCACCACTTACATTTTTTGTAGGGGCGGCGATTGAGAAAAGGATGGCTAGTGAAATTTGGGAGCAATTAGAACGCGGGATGCTCAGTAATGCTGCAAACTTAAATGAGGAGAACCAAGTTGCATCTATTTCTCGTTGGCTATGCAGTTTGTAGAAGCAATAGCCACCTAACACTGCGTTGGTGCAGACGGTACAGGGGTTGTCGGTGAGAGTTCGAGGTTATCTGTCGCCGCACAACTTCATCGTTAGCTGGCTTCGCACAGGGTCTTGCACTCGTCCTTGGAGGTTGTTGGTGAGTCCGCAAACAACAAGGGGGCGATCGTAGCAAGCTAATGTAGCTTCTAAGCCGAGCGAGTACGTCAAGCGGCAGGTTGAATATTGTTAAAATGTAAGCACGATTTACTGGTCTGTGAGGATCTATGCGGTCTATTGAACAACTGACAGAAGAACTTCTCGCTCTCCCTAGTGTGTCTAGGGCGCTTCTAGCAGAAAAGCTAGTCGAAAGCCTAGAATTCGACACTGATCCAGCCGTTCAATTCGCTTGGATTACTGAAGCCAAGAAACGACGAGAGCAGGTTCGCAACGGTTCTGTGCAGCCTATTTCAGGGGAAGACGCTTTAGCTCAAGTGAGGCGCTTACTTGAGCAATGAAGTATGCCTTCCATCCTGAAGCTCTCACAGAATATGCTGAGGCTGTTCAATACTATGCAGAACAACGGGTTGAGGTAGCACAGTCATTCATTGATGCCATTGAAGATGCAGTCTACCGAATTAGAGAATCACCCACTCGCTACAGTGTGATTGACGAGACTATTCGGCGATGTATGACGCGCAGATTTCCCTACGGAATTCTCTACACAATGGAGCAAGACTACATTCTGATTTTGGCAGTGATGCACTGTAGCCGAGAACCTGGATACTGGAAAAGCCGTAAATAGTTAATTTTGACTCGCGCTCACTCTGTCTGAGCTGACCGTTGAGTCTTATGGGCGTTGCGATCGCTTCTCACAATTAATCGCAACAGTTAGGGGGCGATCGCAACCTCAAACCAGAATCGACGTATTTGGAGCAGGTGCCCCCCTCAACATCCCTTCTGTACTGAGATCCTCATCTATTTCTTCCCAGTGCATACCGTAACCGCCTCCACAGACTTCCCATTTTGTTCGTTGCTCAGGTAGAGCATTGAGGAGTCTGGGATACCATACCAGCGGTACAGTGATGGTTCGACCATCCATTAAATCGACACTGATTGTGTCTTCTGTAAAGTAAACATTTTTAACTCTTTCGTCCGCTCGAATTGCCAAAATGCCCATTCCAAGCCTCCAATAAAATTTCCTGATTTTCTTGCACTAATGCTTGCAATTTCCGTAAATCTTTGGCACTAAATCCAATGTTGTTTGCCAAACTAACTGGCTTTAACCAAAACTTTGCCGTTAAGCTATCGCGGTCAATATGAATATGGGGAGGCTCATTGGGTTCATGGCTGTAGAAGTAAAAGCGATAGGCACCGATTCGCAAAACTGTTGGCATATTTCGAGATTATACTCAAGTCCCTGATTGTTAAGGCGATCGCTCCTCACGATTAATCACAACAACTGGAGGGCGATCGCTTTTTTGGTAGGGCGATCGCTGTTTTGGGTGCAGTTAAGAAATCTGGTAGTTCTAATAAATCCCTACAATTTTAGAACTATCAGAAATCGTTAGTGAAGTGCCTCAAAGAATTAATACAGCGATCGCCAAATAATATACGGCGATAACTATTGAAAAGCGCTGTATCTCGATAACAAGAGGTCAAAGAGGATCGAGCCTGCCGATCCCTAGACTGAGCAGGGTCGTTTTGATGTCCTCAGGATTCAGGCCGCAGTACTGGTACTGCTTGTCTCGTAAGTTTGCCAGGTAATACCCAGCTTTACCACCATTGATCCGAAACAGCTCAACGGCTAATTGCTGCTTAGAGATTCCATACAGCAAGTCAAAATCCTGGAAATCAATCTCAATTTCCAGGCGCTTATAGAACATTTCTCCCTTTTTGATTAACCAGCCACCCGCCTTTCGTTCTACAAGCCGGATGTAATCGGGGTATATAGAACTCATTTGACATCTTTCCGGTGATCGCGAATATTCTGTAGGGGCGAAGCAATTGCATCAATATTCTGGCAACGCAGCCTCAATTCGAGTGCAAATGCTTCGCCCCTACTGCCCAAAAATCGCCCTAAATCTCAATTCTAATTAGATGTCAAATGGGTTATATAAGAAACTTGGGTTTTCAGACTTTTAGGTTCTAGGCGACTGAAAATCGCTGTAAAACAAGCAATTTCTTAGGCTGACCAAGGCTGTTGAAAATCTGCATAGAGTGTCAGACCACCATCAATAAAAAGGGTTTGACCTGTAATGTAGGCCGCTTCATCTGACGCTAAAAACGCCACGGCGGCGGCCATTTCTTCCGACGTGCCCGCTCGTCCCATGGGAATGTGACGTTCGACCTCAGCTCGCTTAGCGGAGTCTTCTGTCCAGGCATCATTAATGGGCGTAACGGTAGCACCCGGCCCAATCGCATTGACCCGAATGCCTTGAGCAGCATACTCCAAGGCAAGGGTTTTGGTCAGATTTGCCATGCCGCCCTTGCTGATTGAATAGCTAATGTACTGAGGACGCGGAATGATTTCATGTACGCTGGAAATGTTGATAATTGAACCGGGACGTTGGTGTGCTAACAAGTGCTTAATGGTTTCGCGGGCGCAGAGGTAAGCACCCCGCAGGTTAATGTTGAGCACTCGATCAAATTCGGCTGTTTCAACGGCATGGGAGGGGCTTTCGGTTTGGACACCCGCATTGTTCACCAAGATATCGATCTGACCCAATTCCTCAATCACCGTGTTCACCATGTGGATGATGTTGGATTCCTGAGCCATGTCTCCCTGAATTAACAGCGATCGCACTCCACAGCCTTCTGCTTGGTCGCAGGCGGTTTGCATCGCCTGTTCCTCCGTGTCTCCTGCCGCATCTGGGTTGCTGCGGTAGTTAATCGCCACATTGCAGCCCTCTTGAGCCAGTCGAATGGCGATCGCCTGCCCAATTCCAGAGGATGCCCCAGTAATCAGCGCTGTTTTACCCTGTAATCCTTTCATGTCCATTCGCGCTAAAGTTACCGTCAGTCTCTGCATCAATCACTGCGAAGCACAGTCAGAAAACAAGATTTATCTATGCAGAGCATATCTGGAGCGTTCAGTCTGACGTATCTACCAATAGGGGGAACCGCTGCCGCTGGCGCACTACTTTAGTCTGTCAACACTTTCGTCGGGGCATTGCTTAATCATAAGTAGGTGGGCTTAAGTAAATATAAGATCCTAAAATCCTGCGCCGCCCGCGCAGCGGGCGGCGCAGGATTTTAGGATTTGGTTTTTATTTAGATTGAACTACTTACCCAGATTAAGCAACACCTGAATTTCCTTTTTCCTAGTGGTCTAGATTTTAGTGTAGCCATCGATCCGAAAAGTTTACAGCAGACTAACTCTGAAGTAAAAAAAGGAAGAAAGATTAACCGAATATGCTCTATAGTTGCTGAAGAAAAGATGACA
Source organism: Elainellales cyanobacterium (assembly GCA_038321765.1). Lineage (GTDB taxonomy): Bacteria > Cyanobacteriota > Cyanobacteriia > Elainellales > Elainellaceae > CASBQJ01. Next base: position 14,757 of record JBBQFG010000068.1, on the reverse strand, counting down.
GATTGACAGAATAAGCAAAGCTGTTTAAGGATCTGCATTAATCTTCTAATACATACCAATCACAACTCAAGCAACATTAAGTCGGAGGCTGTAGGTAATTTTCCAAAAGTCTATATAGTTCTATATAAAACATCAGCTACATAGTCAGCAAAGATAAGCCGATTGGCTGATTTATTAATGCCTCTAATCTTATTTTTGAAATGCAGATATCTACTATTTGAGCTTAAATAAACTTTAAAAAATAAAAATGAATAAGCTCATAGTTTGAGATGTAGAGAAGGCAGCTCAATAGCTTTAGCCGCTTTGAATCAAAACATTGAACTGTGTGCAACCCACTTTTTTAAGTTTGTTATTCAGTCAGTTCACGCCTACATCAAAAGCTGGTTGTAGATACACGGTAGCTCCTCAATTATGAGAAGGGTTAGGATGGGGCTACAAAACTGAGATGCACCTCACTAAAAGTTGCCTAAGAGGATGTTTTAAAAATCCCGTCGCTGGTATAAAAACGGTATCGATCCCCCTAAATCCCCGCGCTGGCGCGCCGCTGCGCTAGAAAAAAGGGGGACTTTGAATCCAGTTTCTCCCTTTTTAAGGGGGGCTAGGGGGGATCACTCAGTGCCCAAAATCACAGCCAATCACTTTTCAAACATTCTCTTAGGATTGCAAATTAATTAACCTGTAATCTTTTTTTGGTAGTGGGGGGGGGGGGCCGGGGGGGGGACAGAATATATATGTTTTTTTTTTTTTGGTCGGGGCGCGGCCCGCCCCCCACTTCCAAAAAAAGATTAGGTTTTATTTTGTACGCAATCCTTAGCTGAAAAAATTTAGTTAAGCGCAGGTGAATGCCATGAAGAAGGTAATTGAGGTTGATTACCCATTGGTGATCAAATCTAAAACCATATTGATAAAAGCTCAGTTGCATCCCCATGTCAAATTTTTATGTTAAACCCTACGCAAAACGTAGACCCCCCTAGCCAGATCCAGCTTCTAATTGTTGAAGACGAACCCAGGCTGGCGCGCAGTTTACAAAATAAATTAGAGTCTTTAGGATATACCGTTCTTGACATTGTTGATACTGCGGCAGCTGCTATAGAAAGGGCAACAGAGCTGTGCCCCAATTTGGTGTTGATGGATATTCAACTGCGGGGTGAGATGGACGGCATTCAGGCAGCGGAGCAGATCTGGGGTCGACTGCAAATTCCTATCATTTATCTGACGGGGCACGCTGACCAACGTACAGTTGAGCGGGCAATCCTGACAGCTCCGTTTGGTTATCTGCTCAAACCCGTTAGAACACAAGAACTATACGTTGCTATTCAAACTGCCTTAAGCCGCTACAATCGCGAACATTCTTTTGCCCTTGAACATGCCCGACAACTGGATATTCAACTGGCAGAGGTGCAGCGGCTGCATCAGCTCAAAGAAGATTTTCTAGCTATGACCTCGCACGAGTTGCGAACGCCCTTATCTAATATTAAGCTGGCAATTCGCCTATTAGAAACTGTTTTAGAGCGGCAAGATTTGTCGATGTTACAGGAAGAGGAAACGGCTCAATCACTCGATCGCTATCTCAGCATTTTGCATGATCAGTGTGACCAAGAACTGAATTTAGTGAATGATTTACTAGATATCCGTTCACTCGATGCTGATGCGTTTCCCTTAGATTTTATATCCATTCAACTGCAAAATTGGTTGCCTCACGTTATTGAAGCGTTTCAGGAGCGAACTCAAGCTAAGCAGCAAAGCCTGCAAGTCACTATTTTTTCTGATTTGCCTGCGATCGCGTCTGATATGTCTGCTCTGACTCGTATTGTCTCTGAATTGGTTAATAACGCCTGTAAATATACGCCACAGGGTGGTCAAATCAGTGTGACTGCTCAGCTCCTAGAATCGTCTCAAACGATAGATACTGAAGTTGCTAACCTAGAGTGGATTCAACTCCAAGTCAGCAACTCTGGCGTTGGTATTCCAGTCGAAGAGCAGCGTCATATCTTTGAACCGTTCTATCGTGTTCCCCAAAGCGATAGCTGGAAATATAGTGGTACTGGGCTGGGATTGGCGCTGGTCAAAAAGCTAGTAGAACACTTGGGGGGCAGTATTAACGTTACAAGTGAGGCGAGATGGGTTACCTTTACGCTACTGCTGCCGATTAACGCGGGTGACTTACCTGACACAATCAGCACTGTCTAAGTAGATAGGCTTAATTAAATATAAGATCCTAAAACCCTGTGCCGCCCGCACAGCAGGCGGCACAGGGTTTTAGGATTTGGTTTTTATGTAGGTTGAACTACTTAATCAGTCGGATTAATCCGACTGATTAATCCGACTGATTAATCCGAGCCTTATTGGGGGTGGTTCGCGACCTATTCCTACGAGGTTCATCCCCTTAATCAGCAACGCCAGATTGTGACCCATGAGCAACCCTACCCTTCAAGGCTATGACACCTTCCTACAAACCTTAAAGGAACGGATTAGCGGTGCCCAGGTGCGCGCTGCCCTCGCCGTAAATCGAGAGCTGGTACTACTGTACTGGCAACTGGGGCGCGATATTTTGAGCCGCCAGCAGCAGCAAGGCTGGGGTGCAAAAGTAATTGAGCGACTCGCCAAAGATTTACAGAAATCGTTTCCTGAGATGAAAGGATTTTCGCGCACCAACTTGCTTTACATGCGCGCCTTTGCCGAAGCCTATCCCGATGAGCAATTTGTCCAGCAGTCTGCTGGACAAATCCCCTGGTTTCATAACTGCACCCTGCTGGACAAAGTGAAAGACCCTCCAGCACGGCGTTGGTATATTGAGCAAACTATTGAAAACGGCTGGAGCCGCAGTATTCTGACTCACCAGATTGGGGTTGATCTATATCATCGTCAGGGGGTTGCCACCACCAACTTTAGTAGAACCCTGCCTTCCCCTCAATCAGACTTAGCGCAGCAGGTGCTCAAAGATCCCTACAATTTTGATTTTCTGAGCTTAGGTAAAGAAGCCCAAGAGCGAGATTTAGAGGCGGCTTTGGTCGATCATATCCGCGATTTCCTGTTGGAGTTGGGGGTCGGCTTTGCATTTGTGGGGAGCCAGTTTCCGCTTCAGGTCAGCGGTAAAGACTATCGACTCGACCTGCTGTTCTATCACTTTCGGCTGCATTGTTTTGTGGTGATTGACCTTAAAACCTTGGAGTTTGAACCCGAATTTTCGGGCAAGATGAACTTTTATGTGTCGGCGATCGACGACCTATTGCGTGGCTCAGATGACAACCCAACTATCGGTATTATTTTGTGTAAAACGCAGGATCAAACTATTGTGGAATATGCCCTTCGCGACTTGCAAAAACCTATCGGGATCTCCACGTATCAATTGCGAGCTGCCTTGCCAGAACCATTGCAGGGCAGATTGCCTACCATTGAGCAGTTAGAAACAGAGCTGAATGCGATCGCCATTGAACTAGACGACGACGGTAACTCGGCTTGATTAACTGTTGGCCGTCACGTCTGGCAACACCTTGCCAACATACTCGCTCACCACTTTTTGCCCATTCCATCGATATAAGTACCAGTAAGGCCCATGCGGTCGCTCGCCTGGAACAGCACAGCGACAGGTGGGCTTGCCACAGCGCACCAGTTCAAGCTGATACGTTATCCGCCCCAGTCGTCGCTGTTCTACCACCTCACGCCCCAGTCGAGGTGATACAGAATCTAACGCTGTGGTGGCTGCTTCATGGCTGGTAATGAGTTCACCTAGCCACTGATGAAGCGATCGCTGTTCTGCCAACGACAATTTATCAATCCGCTGCTGGAGCTTAGATAAAGCTGGAACGTTAGCATCCGCTGAGGTAGAGTCCACTAGATGATTTTTAATATAGGTTTTTGATTAACAAAACTTTCTAGTAGTTTACATAAGAAATGGGTAATTTACATAAGAAATAAGAGGATGTTTTAAAAGTGATCGGTGATTTTAGGTACATAGTGATCCCCCCTAGCCCCCTACCCTTCGGGAAGCCGCTGCGCGTCTAGAAAAAAGGGGGAACTGGATTCAAAGTCCCCCTTTTTTCTAGCGCAGCGGCGCGCCAGCGCGGGGATATAGGGGGATCGATACCGTTTTTATACCAGCGACGGGACTTTAAAAACATCCTCTAAGAGGGCGATCGTTCTTCTGAAACTGCATTAGGTTTTAAGACAAAATCTCACCCAATGCTGTATCGGGTTGTTGTGCTTTAAGCGGAAGCTGAATGATAAAACAGATTATAGAGTCAGTATTTTGAACTTCAATTGAGCCGTTTAGGTGTTCAACCAAGCGTTTTACCAGAGCCAACCCCAGTCCAGTGCCTCCATGCTGCCAGCGATCGACCTTAGTAACCCGGTAAAACTTCTCGAATAAGTGGGGCAACTCTTCAGGAGGTAATTCTATACCTGAGTTGCAGACCCGGATGCACAACGTTGGCTCTTGAGCTTGGGCTGTAATCGAGATCTGCTCATGAGGGGGCGTATATTTGCAGGCGTTATGAATTAACTCCATGATGATTCGCTTTAGCCCATTTAGATCTGTTGTAATGGGCGGTAAACCCGGTGGTAAATGGATGGTGAGGGTTTGTTGCTGGGTTCGAGCGCGCTCGTCAAAGGCCTCTACGATAGAGGGCAGCCAGTAATTGAGATCGACACTTTCTAACTCTAAAAATTGAACGCCTGCTTCCAATCGTTGCAAATCGAGTAGGTCATTAATTAGGGTCAATTCTTGGGCACATTCCTCTTCGAGGATCTGGAGGTAGCGGGTGAGGCGACTGTCTTGGATCTGGTGTTGCTTAAAACTCACCTCTAGCATCTGAATCGCCATTTTGATGTTGGCTAGGGGCGATCGCAGTTCGTGTGAAACGGTACTGAGGAAATCGTCTTTGAGTTGACTGAGATGCTCTAGAGCTTGCACTTGCGCCTGGGCAGCCTGATATAAACGCGACTGGCGGAGGGCGATCGCCGTTTGGAGACTAATCTGTTGCAGCAGGCTTATTTCCCAGCTTTGCCACTCGCGCGGGCCACTGTTTTGGTACGTTGCGAGCAATCCCCAGAGTTGCTCGTCCACAAAGATGGGGACGAGCGTGTAGGCTCTAACTTGAAATTGCTCCAATACATCGATATGGCATTGGCTATGACCGATCGTGTAAATATCATTAACGGCAAGGGTTTCATGATTCTGATAGCGCCCGCCCTGGGTTTCGTGCAGATGGATATCGTCCCATCCGGTCTTGATTCCATTCCCTACCAACGGCACCCATTGCTCCCCCGCTGACTCTGCCATAAACCGACCGCTCCAATCGGGGTTGAATTGGTAAATGGCAACCCGATCAGCCTGAAGCGTCTGGCGGGTCTCGCTTAGCACCGTCGCCAAAATTTCTTCTAGATCTAGCGATCGGTGAATATTTTGAATAATCAAGCGCAGTAAGTATTCTTGTTCTGCCTGTTGTTGCAAGATCTCAGTACGTTCTTGCACGCGCTGTTCAAGTTCCTGGTTCATTTGTTGCAGAGCTGCTTCGGCTCGCTGGCGTTCTGCCAGGTCTAGTTGAGCCTGTCGGTAGAGATCGGCTTGCTGAATTGCGATCGCCACCTGATCGGCTAGCTGTTTTAGAAGCTGAGACTCTTCCTCCAACCAATGCCGAGGCTGAATGCATTGCTGGGCAATTAGTAAGCCCCATAGCCCAGTGGTTTGAATAATGGGCACGATCAAATTGGCTTTAACCTGAAACTGCCTCAGAAAATCGGCATGGCAGGGATGAATGCTGCCATCGTCAATGTCTGAAATTGCCCGAATGCGTCCCTCAGAATATTGCTTACTATAGGCAGATTCAAAATTAGACTGAAAGCACGGATCGTAGATATCCTGTCCTAAAAGAGATTGCCAGCTATTCCCCACTGACTCTTGCACAACACAGCCCTGTGCATCTGAATCTAGCTGAAACAGGATGACGCGATCGGTTTGCAAGACTTGACGCACTTCAGTAACAGTTGTGGCCAAAATCTCATCCAGATCAAGCGATCGCCGAATGCGTTCCGTCACCATTCGCGTCAATTGCTCACGCTCGGCAGTTTGACGCAGCTTAATGGTGGCCTGTCTTCGTTCTGCCCGAACTTGCGCCTCTCTTACTTCTCGTCGCACCGCCTCTGGCAATCGGGTGAGATTATCTTTCATGAGATAATCATGGGCACCTGCTTTCATCATGGCAACTGCTGCCGCTTCACCGATCGTGCCTGACACCACAATGAACGGGAAGTCGATTGGGCTTTGCTTAACAATCTCAAGTGCTGCTGGCGCATTAAATCCAGGCAATCGATAGTCTGAAATGATCACATCCCAATGGCGACTTGCCAGAGCGACACAAAGATCTGCTGCCGTTTGCACCCGCTCCCAGGTTAGGTTGAAATCAGCGCAACGCAGCTCTCGCAGCACAAGGAGGGCATCATCCTCTGAATCTTCGACCATCAAGACAGTGAGAGATTCGCTCATGGGTTACACCCTCCAGGCAACGACTCGTTGTGGAGTACCCAATACAACCCTAGCTGGCGTACCGCCTCCGTAAATTGGTCGATCTCAACGGGCTTTCGCACATAGCTATTGGCTCCCAATGTATAACTTTCAACGATATCGCGATCTTCACTAGAGGAGGTCAGCACTACTACTGGCAGTAGGCGAGTCCGGTCATTAGCTCGAATTTGCCGCAACACGTCCAAGCCGTCTACTTTAGGTAGCTTTAAGTCCAATAGCACTACACAGGGCAGCGTCTCTAGATCAAAGACGAGATTTAAAGCGTCTTCTCCATTCCGCGCTACGAGAATTTCATTTGCGATCTTGCCCCGACGAAGGGCACGAATCGTGAGGCGTTCATCATCAGGATTATCTTCAACCAGTAGAACGGTACGCAAAGAAGTCATAGTTTAGGCTTTTGCCCTGGTAGATGTAGGATGCCGCCCATACAATGCAGTCTAACTATGGAGCAGTCTAACTATGGATTCTAAAGTAGATCGTAGCACCTTGCTCTACGGCTGCTTCTGCCCAAATTTGTCCGCTATGCCGATACATGGCGCGTTGCACGGTAGCTAGGCCAATTCCCGTGCCGGGAAACTCGTTAGTGTTGTGCAGTCGTTGAAAGACTCCAAAGAGCATGGCAGAATAGGCCATATCAAAGCCTGCTCCATCATCGCGAACGAAATAGATGGATTGCTCATCTTGCTTGATTATGCCAAATTCAATCTGGGCGGTGGCATGGTGGCTGGTAAACTTCCAGGCATTTTCTAACAGGTTGCTGATGACAACGCGCATCAGGGTGAGGTCAGCGGAGACGATCGCCTCTGGGGCAACGATAAACTCAACTTGGCGCTCTGGTTCTGAGGCTTGTAGTTCCTTTATCTGCTCTTGAACCAGCACACTTAGGTTGACAGCGCTATATCGCATTTCAGAGCGAGAGACGCGGGAGAGGCGCAACAGGTCGTCAATCAGCATTCCCATACGTTGAATGTTATGCCGAATGCGCTCGAAGTAGTTTTTACCCTCGTCGTCAAATTGATCGCCGTAGTCTTCTAATAGGGCTTTGCTGAAGCCGTCGATCGCCCGCAATGGCGATCGCAAATCGTGAGATACCGAGTAGGCAAAGGCTTCCAATTCTTGGTTAGACGTTTCGAGCTGGGCTTGCGTTTGTAAAAGTTTAGCTTCAGATTGCTTGCGATCGGTAATGTCATAATTAATTCCGATCATTCGCAATGCTTCACCCTGTTTGTTGCGTTGCACGAGTGCAGTTGACCTCACCCAGCGCGGTTTTCCATCCGTTCGCCAAATCCGAAACTCCATATCGTAGTCTCCTTCCCCCCGGATTGCCGCTTGTAGAGCAGTTTCAGCAGGTTCTAGATCGTCAGGATGTAGCCGAGCAGCCCAGTCTTGATACACCGTTGTCCGATTCAACTGCTGCAAGCCATAGATCTCGTACATCCGCTCATCCCAGACGATTTCATTCATTAAGTCCCAGTCCCAGGTGCCGATCGCCCCAGCTTGTAATGCCAGCTTTAGGCGATCGGAGAGGACCTGTAATTGGGCTTCAGCTTCCTTTCGTGTGGTGATGTCTACGTGGCAGCCGATCATCCGTAACGGTTGACCCGATGCGTCCCACTCAATCACCTGCCCCACACAGATGACCCAAATCGTCGAGCCATCTTTGTGGCGATACCGCACCTCATTGTAGTAAGGCACTTCCCCTCGACTTTGCACATGGCGATCGAGGCAGTCCAGCACTCCTGGTAAATCTTCTGGAAAAATCAGGTGTTTCCAGATTTCTGGCACATCAGCCAACTCGTGCTCGGCATAGCCAAACATCCGCTTCATCCCCGGACTCCAGTAGTTGAAATGCCTGGAAAAGTTCGCATCCCAATAGCCAGCCAGTACACTGTCGAGGAGAGTTTCTAGCAAGGTAAATTCCAAGCGCAGTTTCTCTGCCTGTAACCGCTCAGCTTCGGCTTGTTTGCGATCGGTAATATTAGTGTGTGTACCTAACATTCTCAGGGGATTGCCTGCTTCGTCCCAGGCAACGATTTTGCCCACTGAGTGAATCCATCTCCAGTCTCCATTGAAGGTTAACTGGCGAAATTCTACCGTGTAGTCAGGGATTTTTCCTTGCACGTAGTCATTATAGGTATTTGCAACAAGTTCACGGTCGTCGGGGTGGAGCCGCTCAATCCATTTCGCGTTTGTTTCCTGCAAGGTTGCCGGGTCGTAGCCCAGCATGGTGGCATATTCAGGGCTAACGATGGCTGCTCCGGTTGAAATATTGAGATCGTAAAGCCCTTGGTTGGCAGCTTTTAAGGCAAGGCGAAGGCGCTCTTCACTGACATGCAGCGACTCTTGAATTGCTTTGAGGGCAGTAATTTCTGTCGCAATACCATCAATGCGGCAGGGCTGTCCGGTTAGGTCATAAACCAGGTGACTTTGATGGTGCAACCAGCGGATTTGACCATCTGCTGTGACAATGCGATAGTCCAGGATTTCGCTGCCCGTTTGTGGCGGTTTCCCCAGTCTTGCTGCTACTAGAGCCTGATCGGAGGGGTGAACCATCTCAAACCACAGGTTAGGGTCTAACAAAAAGTCTGATACTGAACGACCATAAATGCGTTCTACTGTCGGACTGAGATAAAGAAATTCTAATGTTTCTGCATTGCAGGACCAGACAATGCCTTCGATAGAACTGAGGATGTTTGCAATCTGCTGATCTTGTTGTCTTAGGGTGGCTTCGGCAACTTTGCGTTCAGTAATATCTCTAGAGATGCAGAGAATTGACTTAACCGTTTGCTGATCTGATGAGTCAAATACCTCAGAAAATTCAGGGGCGATCGCCATTTCAAACGACCGAAGCCCCTTGAGAGTCGGTAATGTAAACTCAATGACCTGTCTTTGTCTGGTTTTTACTAGCGTCGCTGCGGCGGCCTCCCAGGTTTTGACCATGCCTTCATCCATACCCAGATCGCGGCAGGTCTTGCCCAAAAAGATGTCCGTTGTTATCCCCGTAATGTCTGTCAGGACGGGACTGACGTAGAGATGGCGCAGTTGTAGATCAAACCGCTCAATAATATCGGGCGAATTTTCTATCAGGTCTTGGTATCGCTGTTGTGACTCAGCCAGGGCAGTTTCAGCGGCTTTACGGTCACTAGTATCTTTATGAGTGCCTGCCATGCGAGTGGCTTGACCCTGAGTATCGTAAGCTACAACTTTGCCATAGCACCCAATCCACTTCCATGCTCCAGTCTTGGTTCGTAGCCGATAGTCAAAAGTATAAGGAAGTTGGGCATCTTGCATGTGGCTACTGAGCAACTCCATTACCCAAGGCTCATCTTCAGGATGAATCAGCGTTTCCCAGGTGCTGATGTGGCCAGGTAACTCGCCCGCTTCGTACCCCAGCATCTCTTGCCAGCGTGGGCTGAGGAATACCTCCCCGGTGGAGATGTTCCAGTCCCATAACCCATCTCCAGAGCCTTCTATTGCGAGCTGTAGACGTTCTTCACTGCTGCGTAACGACTGGGTGCGATCGCGCACCTTTTGTTCCAGTTCGGCTTTGGCCGCTTCTAATTCGCCACGACTGGGCAGAGTCAATGCCTGAGGAATCACAGAAAACAAGGCTGATGCCGTAGCTAAGGAGACAATGGCAGTGAAGGCTTTCAACACTCCTGAAACCCAGTAGGTTGGGTGCCAGAGCGTCCAAATCTCCATGGTATGCGTTAGGCCGCAGGCGACAATAAACGTGCCAAATAGTTGAAAAATCCAGGGGTAAGGTAAATCTCGACGGTGGCGGATAAAATAGATTAGCGCTACGGGAATCGAAAAATAGGCTAAAGCAATGAATCCATCAGACAATGCATGGAGCCATACCAGTTCAGGCTTCCACAAATAGCAGTGCCCATGTGGAATAAACGCAACGTTGCCAAGATTGCTGTGAACCATTGCTAACATATCCTGTTGCTCCCCATGCGTGAGGTTCTGGACTCGTGTTGATTGAACTGCTTGGATGAACGCTTGGCGTTGCTTAATCCGGATAAGAATTTTTTTGAGAGGGGCGCGGAGCGCCCCTCTCAAAAAAAATTTATACTTCAAATCAGCAATGCCGAACGGTTTTTGAGGGCGTGAATTAGTTTTTGGCGATGCCGAGAACTGATTCACCTAAGAGGATGTTTGAAAAGTGATTGGCTGTGATTTTGGGCACTGAGTGATCCTCCCTAGACTACCCTTCGGGAAACCGCTTCGCGTCTATAAAAAGGGAGGAACTGGATTCTAAATCCCCCTTTTTTCTAGCGCAGCGGTGCGCCAGCGCGGGGATTTAGAGGGATCGATACCGTTTTTATACCAGCAACGGGACTTTTAAACCATCCTCTTAGAGGTCTACTTGCCTGACCTGTAATGCATCAAACACAATCCAGATTTGCAGATAGGCTATTATGCACAGAATCGGCAGCGTCTTTGTTTTGGTAGTGGTATTGATGTAAGGACTACCTTTGTTTTAACTATAACCAGTGGGGAGCTATGATCGAACTCTATTACTGGCCTACGCCAAACGGGCACAAGATTACTATCTTTTTAGAAGAAGCTGAATTGGAGTATCGCATCGTACCTGTGAACATTGGTGCAGGCGACCAGTTCAAGCCAGATTTTCTCAAAATAGCCCCCAATAACCGGATGCCTGCCATCGTGGACTTGGCTCCGACTGATGGGGGTGAACCCATTTCTGTATTTGAGTCGGGCGCTATTTTGCTGTATCTGGCAGAAAAGACCAATTCATTTTTGCCCACCTCCGTGCGCGATCGCAAAACGGTGACCGAATGGCTATTTTGGCAGATGGGCGGGTTGGGGCCAATGGCAGGACAAAACCACCACTTTGGTCAGTACGCGCCTGAAAAGCTGCCTTATGCGATCGCCCGCTATGTGAATGAAACCAATCGGCTCTACGGTGTGCTGAATCGGCAGCTTGAGGGGCGAGACTACATTGCAGGCGACTATTCCATTGCAGATATGGCCTGTTATCCGTGGATTGTGCCTTATGAACGCCAGCAGCAGCAGTTGGCAGACTTTCCAAACCTGAAACGCTGGTTTGAAACGATGCGCGATCGCCCAGCGGTGGTGCGTGCCTATGAGCAGGGGCAGGCGTACAGCGATCGCCCTACAGTGAACGACGAGAGCCGCAAAATTCTCTTTGGTCAAACGGCAGCATCGCTTCAGCAATCAGAAAAGAGTTAGCGGTTCAATATCACAGCAACCGCCAGTTTGGTTATTGCAAAGGAATGGGCGAAGCCCATTCCTTTGCAATAACTTGTATGACTACAGCTTTGTAGCTGGCTACGTTACCTAGCGTTTTTCCGCGTTTTTTCGTAGCTCTGAAATGTCCCAGGCTTGGTCAGAAATGTGGCTCAGATCCTCTTCGTCTGTCTGTAGCAACTGTTCTAAATCTCTGGCTAATTGTCGCGATCGCGCAATCACAACGGTGTCATCGCCTTCCATCGCAGCCACTTCTTTTAACGCTTCTTCGTCGTGATGCTTGAATATTTGACCCGCCCGATGTGCCCTGTAGGAGCGAACCCCCAATAGCTTCAGCGCTTCGACTCCCATATCTAGCGCGGAACCAAATGTTTCTCGTTGAATCACATCCACTCCACGCCGCACCAGCTCGTAGGCGTGTCGTCGATCGATCGCCCGTGCCAAAATTTTTAGGTGCGGAAAGTGCTTGCGAACCAGGTCTACTACTTCTAAGACTTTTTCGCGTTCGTCGATCGCCACCACGAGCAGCCTAGCTCGCTCTGCCCCGGCGGCATGGAGTAAATCTAGCCGGGAGGCATCGCCATAAAACACCTTCCATTCAAATCGACGCAGCAGTTCAATTTGACCGGGACTGTGGTCAAGCACGGTAATTTGACAGCCGTTAGCTAGCAGCAATCGGCCAACAATTTGGCCAAAACGACCAAATCCAGCAATGATTACCGGGTTTTCGTTGTCGTCAATCTCGTCTGCGTCTGGCTCTGGAGTCAGCGAAGTAAACCGAGGCTGCACGAGTCTATCATTGACAATCATCAGCAGGGGAGTGATCGCCATTGACAGGGCAACTACCGCTATGAGTGGGGCGGCGATCGCCGTGGGCAACACGTTGGCTTGGGTGGCAAAGGAGAACAGCACAAAGGCAAATTCCCCACCTTGCGCCAGAGCGAAGGCAAACAGTAGGCTCTGGCTTAATTCCAGTTTGAAGAAGCGCCCTAGAGCCAGTAAGACGCTAAATTTGGCGATCGCTAACCCAATTACTAATCCCAAAATTAACAACGGCTGTTGAATCAGCAGATTGAAATTAATACTGGCTCCGACCGAGATAAAGAACAAGCCTAACAACAGTCCTTTGAATGGTTCAATATCGCTTTCTAACTCGTGACGGTATTCATTATCGGCTAAAACTACGCCTGCTACAAACGTACCGAGTGCAGGCGACAAACCCACCTGCTGCATGGCTAATGCAATGCCAATTACCAACAGTAACGCCATAGCGGTGAACATTTCGCGTAACCGGGTTGCAGCAATCAAGCGAAACACGGGACGCATCAGAAAACGCCCTCCGACAATAATTCCACCGACCACACCCATGACCAGCAGCGCTTGCTGCCAGGGCGGTAGGCCAGCGTCCGCAGTTTGCTCGACAGCAACCAGCATGACTTGGCTGGGCAGCAAACTGGTTGCCGCGTTAGCAGTGATAGCCAGCAAGGGCAAAAATGCCAGGATTGGAATCACGGCAATGTCTTGAAACAGCAGCACAGAAAAGGCAGATTGTCCGGCTTCGGTGCGGCTTAACCCTTTTTCCTTGAGCGTCTGCAACACAATTGCTGTCGAGGACATGGCCAAAATCATGCCCACGGCTAGCGCGGTTTGCCAGGGAAGTTTGAAGAGTAGGGCGATCGCACTTACAACCAACGTGGTGACCACCACCTGTAATCCACCCAGCCCCAAAATAGGGAGCCGCAGTCGCCACAGCAGCGACGGCTGTAATTCTAAGCCCACCAAAAACAGCATCATCACCACGCCGAATTCGGCGAAGTGCATCACATCTTCTCCCTCTTGTCCTACAAAATGGAGTCCAAACGGCCCAATAATTGCCCCCGCAATCAAATACCCCAACACGGAACCCAGCCCCAGTCGGTTAGAGATGGGTACTGATAACACCGCCGCCATCAGGTAAATAAATGCCTGAAAGAACAAGTCTTCATTTTGCATGATGCGATGCCTCCGGAGTTTGTAGCAACTGCTTCAGGGCTTGATTGAGATGCTTGAATTGCTGAATAGTTTCCCAGTCGAGGGTGTTATCGCGCAATGCTAACAGTGCCGTTTGATAGGCATCTACCTGGGTCGCAATTTGCTGTGGCTCCCGCAGTTGGTGGGTGCCTTGAATCACAAAGGGAGGCAAATACTCCATGCCACAGAGCTGCGCGGTTTGCTCAAACGGAGCCAGTAATTCTCGGATGGTGAAGTGGTTGTGTCCTTTGCGGCCGTAGGCTTCTTCGCTACCCCCCGTGGTAATGGCCGACAGAAATCTCTTACCCTGTAAGGCAGTTCCGCCCTGGCCGTAGGCAAAGCCGTACTGCAACACTAGGTCTTGCCATTCTTTAAGAATTGCCGGACTGCTGTACCAATAAAACGGATGCTGAAACACCACAATGTCGTGATTAAGCAAGAGGTTCTGCTCAAACTTTATATCAATATGAAAGTTAGGATACTGTTCATACAGGTCATGAATTGTAATGGAATCGATGTGTTGAGCGGCTTTGATCAAGTGCCGATTGATCTGCGATCGCTCCAGTGCGGGGTGAGCAAATAAAATTAAAATGCGGTTAGGGTGAACCATAGATTGTGCAAGAGAATGATAGATTTGGGCTTCACACCGAATGTACTTTGATCCTCCCTTGGCGTTTTTTGTACTGAGCATGTGCATCCACGGCGATTGGGTAACCGATCAGAATGTCGTAGTATTCCTAAATCAGTAGTGGATTATCAGTACTGGATTAATAGTTGCGGCTACTAACCTCAGAAACTCTACCAGATACGTTTGTCTATCTGCTGTGTTGGGATTAAACCTCGTTTAACTTGAAACCCAGAGTTTTCCCTCACCCTTTTCATATATGCCGAAGGCTTTAAGCCCTCTCCCTGGAGAGAGGGACTTTGAAAGCTTTTCCGGCTCCCCTCGCCCTTTGGGAGAGGGGCTGGGGGTGAGGGCTAAAACT
>JBBQFG010000067.1:0-21177 GCA_038321765.1 Elainellales cyanobacterium | reverse complement strand
TTGGGCGATCGCTTCAGTGAAGATCCGTTTGTGTTGTTTCAGCTTCGGGGACGCACCAAGGAGCAGATTATCACGGCGCTCCGCCAACTCCGCAATCTCAATGGAGAAGCTGACTCTTCAGACTTGCCATTAGCGCTTCCCCCTGAGCTAAACCAATCGCTCGATCCGCATCAATTCTGGGAATACGAGCACCAGCTTGAGCCGTCTCTGGTGGTGATCGCTCCACCTCCCAGTACCGAAACTGTTCTAGATGTTTTGGGATTGTTACCCCTCAAGCCTGAAGGGACGGCTACCTCCGCTACTCTACCTGCTCAAGCGGTGATGGATTACCTCAAAACAGCTTATGCACAGGTTAGCCAGCAGGCGGTGATCACCGCTATGACCGCAGGCAGTAATGAGGGATGAAGGATGTACGCGCAAGGCGCAGGCAAGGCCAACGGCTTTGTCGTACTCGTTCCGAGAAGCAGGCTACGCCCAGCCTAGGATAACGGGTGTAGTTGCTTCTCTATTCAACCTGGAGTCGTTTTTTACGACTGGGGTAATCCCAAAAATGCTCGAACATGTCCTAGGTAGGTGGGGACATCTTCGAGCATGGGAAAGTGGCCAGTGTTGGCAATCACAATGTGCTGGATCTGATTGCTCAGGGCAGCGGCGCGATCGCCCATGTCAACGGGAATAATTTTGTCGTACTGCCCCGAAATCAAGAGGGTTGGTATAGTTAGCTGGGCGAATTCCTGCGGCATGACATCAACCGCTTTTTTACTAACGGCGGTGTAAATGGTGCCCAGCGCCGCATCATAGTCTGCCATGATGTAGTCTTCTAAAAAGGCTCGTCGGGCTTCGCCAGGAATGGGGCGACTCAGAAATCGCGACATAAACATTCGGTCAGCCAATGGGATATTTAACAGCCACGGTGGCCGAAATTCCACGACATATTTGCCAAATTTGTAGAACGCTTCAAAGGCTTTTTTGTCATATTCAAAAATGCCGCTACAGGTGAGAATGGCGCGATCAACCCGTGCTGCATAGCGATTGAGAAAGAATGTGGCGATCGATGCGCCTGTAGAGTGGGCGTTGAGAGAAAAGGTTTGAATCCCTAAGGCATCGGCCAGCAGCGCTAGATCGTCAGCATAGGCTTCCAACTCGTAGCCGATCGCGGCTACCTCTGGGGGAACAGGTTTAGGCAGTGGCGATCGCCCAAAGCCTCTCAGATCGTATAGTAAGCAATCAAAGTTATCGACTAAGGCTCGTGCTGTGCTTTCCCAGTAACGGGCTGAACCTGCCCATCCGTGTAGAAAAATGAGTACGGGTTTGGTGTGCGACGGTGGATTTTCGACTGTGCTAATCCACTCGTAATAATGGTCTACGCCGCGAACTGAAAGGTAGGGCATCAATCTCAATGACATGTAAAACGGATTCTACTTCTATCCTTTCATGACGTTGTCCGATTGAGCCATACACCCACAAACAAATGTGGGTGGCAAGGCTTGCGTTCCACTCACATTTGCATCAAGTATTCAAACGTCGGTAGTGGTATTGATGAAAGGATTGCTTGATGGGCGGGCGAGGCTCGCCCATCAAACAATCCTTACCAATTTAGGACTACCCAAACGTCTAAGCCTAAGCTGACTCTGGCTTTGGTAGTGAAGAGGGATGCAAGAGCAGTTCAGCCGTTGAACGTTTCTCGACCATTTCGCGAGTGATCAAACAGCGAGTTACATCTTTGCGAGATGGTAGCTCGTACATCACGTCCAGCATTAGTTCTTCGACAATGCTACGTAGCGCTCTGGCTCCGGTTTTGCGACGGTATGCTTCTTTGGCGATCGCCCGTACTGCTTCTGATTTAAACTCCAGATGCACATTGTCCATCTTCATCAGCTTTTGGTACTGCTTCACCAAAGCATTGCGAGGTTCCGTTAGAATTTCGGCCAGTGCGTCCTCATCCAGTGGATCGACCACGGCAATCACTGGAACGCGCCCAATGAATTCAGGAATCATCCCGAATTTAACTAGGTCATCTGGCTCTAAACTCTTCAGCACATCTGCGGTACGTTTTTCCTTGGTTTGTCCTTCTCCAGGCTGCACAAACCCCATCGACTTTTTGCCAATTCGCTGCTCTACCGACTTTTCTAAGCCGACAAATGCACCACCACAAATAAACAGAATGTTGCTGGTGTCAATTTGAATGCAGTCTTGGTAAGGGTGCTTGCGTCCCCCCTGAGGCGGCACATTGGCGATCGTGCCTTCCAGCATCTTTAACAAAGCCTGCTGCACTCCCTCGCCAGACACATCGCGGGTAATTGAGGGGTTCTCGCTTTTACGCGCCACCTTGTCAATTTCATCGATATAAATAATGCCGCGCTGCGCTTCCTCTACATCTAGATCGGCAACCTGTAACAACCGCAGCAAAATGTTTTCAACGTCTTCACCAACGTATCCTGCTTCGGTCAACGTAGTGGCATCTGCTACAGCAAAGGGCACATCCAGCATCTCAGCCAGAGTTTGTGCCAACAGCGTTTTACCACATCCCGTTGGCCCCACCAACAAAATGTTGGATTTTTGCAGCTCAACCGTATCGTCAGCCTTAGCAGCACCCTTGGGCTGGGTAAAACTCAGCCGCTTGTAATGGTTATAGACAGCGACTGATAGGATTTTCTTAGCTTCGTCTTGACCAATTACATGCTCGTCGAGATGTTTCTTGATCTCGCGAGGCTTGGGAATTTGGGTTAAGGACATCCTGGGCGATCGCGCTGTCCGCTGTTTCTCAGGCTGTTGGTCTCGCCGAGGAGAGGTCTGGGGTACTGTTGACCTAGAGTCAAACAACTCCTCGTCTAGGATCTCATTGCAAAGATCCACGCATTCATCACAAATGTAAACTCCAGGTCCAGCGATAAGCTTGCGAACTTGCTCTTGTGATTTACCACAGAATGAACATTTGAGATGGGAGTCATATTTTGACATAGTCGCCCCTTAATTCAGTGCGGTTACAGCTTCTCTGGCAGCAGATAGCTCTTGGCGTGAAAGAACTTGGTCAATTAACCCATATTGCTTTGCTTCTTCAGCAGACATAAAGAAATCACGCTCAGTATCGGCTTCGAGCTTATCAAAGGGCTGATGGGTGTGAAAGGAAAGCAATTCGTTCAACTTGCGCTTATGATACAGGATCTCCCGCGCTTGGATTTCAATATCAACTGCTTGCCCTTGAGCGCCCCCTAACGGCTGGTGAATCATAATTCGAGAACTAGGCAACGACATGCGCTTACCAGCAGCTCCGGCTGCTAGCAAGAATGCTCCCATGCTGGCGGCCAAGCCAAAACAAATTGTGACAATGTCAGGACGAACTTGTTGCATGGTGTCATAAATCGCCATGCCAGCCGTTACTGAGCCTCCCGGAGAGTTGATGTAGATTTGGATATCCTTTTCTGGATCTTCAGCGTCTAAGAATAAGAGCTGCGCCACGATAGAATCTGCAACGGCATCATCTACGGGCGTGCCTAGAAAAATGATGCGTTCTCGCAGCAAGCGGGAATAAATATCGAACGCCCGCTCTCCGCGCCCTGACTGCTCAACCACCATTGGAATCATTGCGGTGAGAGAAGTCGAAGCCTGACCACCCAGAGAGGAAACCGTAAAAGGGCGGGTGCTGGTAATGGCGCAATCGGAAGACTGAGATACGAGCATAGAAGATGACACGGGTAACAGCACAAAGCTGGATGGAGGAACTAAAGCGATTATGTAAGGAGGCGGTAGTGCAGAGGTGTAAGGAAGAGAGGTATGAGGCTAGGTTCAGGTCAATTGCACTAAACAAGTGATTTAGCCATACCGGACATTATGCCTTAACTCTTTAGGGACTGGTGAGGAATCTGAAGATTTGCTCACACTCGGTTTACTCGAATCGAACTCGATCAGTAGCTAGATCAAGACGTGCATTTCAAGCTAGCTCCAGTGTAACCTCAGCCAGTTTGATTGAGGTGATTCGGTTAACCCTCCTCCGAATCTTCCTCATCATCTGCCTCATCTGTCTTGGCCGGTTTTCCCTTAGCACGCTTAGGGCTGGAGAGTTGTGTGGTTTCATCGTCAGAACTGCTGCTTTCTCCCAGCGGCTCTTCAGGTGTGGCTTCAGTCATACTGTCGGGGCTTGGCGTTGCTGAGTCGGTTAGAACTTCCTCTGGGTTTACCTCAACCGCTTCAACTGTAACCGTTTGGCTTGAGGCGGCTGCTTCCGTTTCTACGGTAGTACTGGCTGAGTCTCCAGTTAGTTCGTCGGTGGGTGCAGGTGTAAGAGAACCTTCGGGCACAAGCTCAATCGTGTTGTTGGCTTCTAACCAATCGAAAATCTTATCCCGCATCAAGTCTTCTTCTACTACTTCTCTAAGGCGATCGCGATCGACTTCCCGCTCGCCCATATCCGTCAGCACCTCTTCTACCTTGGCGTCTACTTCTGCTGGTGTGACTGTGAGCGATTCTTGTTTTGCGATTTCCCCCAAGGCCATTGTGCGTTGAATTCGGGCGATCGCTTCTCCACGGGAGCTATTGCGAAGTGACTCTACAACTTCGGGAGTGAACAATTTTTTAACGTCCATCCCCTGCTCACTCAGGCGCATCGCGGTCTGAGTAATCATATAGTCCATCTCTCGACGCACTAGGGTTTCTGGCAGATCGACCTCGATATGCGTCACCAATTCCTTCAGTAACGCCTCCTGCTTGCTGGATTTGGTCTTGTCCTCTGCTTCAGTGCGGAAGCGCGTTTCCAACGATTCTCTTAGCTCAGCTAGTGTTTCAAATTCGCTAATCTCTTCCGCAAAATCGTCGTCCAGATCTGGTAGTTCTTTCTCTTTCAGATCTTTGAGCGTAACTTCGAAAATGGCAGGCTTCCCCGCTAGATTTTCTTGTGGGTAAGGTTCTGGAAAAGTGGCAGAAACCACCCTGGTCTCTCCTATCTCCATGCCAAAAATGCCATCAACGAATCCAGGAATAAATTTGCCTTCTACCAGCTCAATTTCGAAATCTTGAGCACTACCACCAGGAATCTCCTCCAAATCGTCTTCGCCCTCGCCCACTCTTACCTGCCCTGTAAAGTCAACAATGGCAAGGTCTTTTTCTTGTGCGGGTCGGCCTTCAACGGGCACACTGGTAGCTGAACGGCTGCGGTAATTCTCTAACAATTCATCGACTTTGGCGGGGTCATATACGGTTTCTTCCGCCTTGACCTCTAAGCCCGTGTACATCGCTAGCGTGGCTTGAGGAGGCACATCCACCACCGCTGAAACAGTTAAGGCAGTTCCAGGCTGAAACTGACTCACCAACTCATCAAAAGAAGAGCGCAGCTCAAAGTTGCCCAGCGCATCAATCTTTTCTTGCTCTACTGCTTTTTTGAGACTGTCGTCCAGCAATTCTTCCAGTGCCGCCGCTTTGATTCGACTGCTGCCAAATCGTTGGATTAAGACCTGCCGAGGTACTTTGCCTTTACGAAACCCAGGAATGTCAGCGGTACGCATAAACTTTTGCAGAACCTTATCGTAGGCCTGTTGGGATGCTTCGGGCGGGATCTCAATTTCTAAACCGACCCGACTAGCGGGAAGTCTTTCCTGGGTAACTTTCATCAGATTCTTTGTGGCAGAGGTCAAATGAATACCAACCGCACGGAGGCTTGGTATCCTTGCAATAAGTCATCGTAACTGATTTCCGAACCAACCCGCACGAAATTCCTCCCAAAGCACAGGTAGCCCTTCTAAAAGCTCTCAGCAAGGCTTTTGGCGCTTGTTACGTTTGATGCTAGATTAATGAAGAATCTAGCGCGCAGGCCTGATGATCATTCCATATAGTTCATTTCTGCTCCACACGGTTAGGTAGAAATATTGTGGAAAGTAGATGATTGTGGAAAGTATAAGGGTTGCTTGCGCGGCATATAGGCATATAGCTACAGGCAGCATGTTCCAAAACGCAGATTCTGGTAGGGGTTGATCGCAAAGCATTTTAGGCCATTCTTTCAAGACGCTTTGAATGGGGTGCTATCGGGCGAAGAATTAGGTAGGCCAGAGGTAGGCCAGAGGTAGGCCAGACGAAGGCAGCTTTTCCAAGAGGCTCAAATACAGGTTTCTCAGGTACAGGTCGAACGATAAAGTAAAAGATTTGAAGCATTTGTTAAAAGGGAGAAGCTGGCTAAATTTCCCTAAGCGGTCAAGGACTCAAAACACATCTGAGCTTAGTTAAAGTATTGTTAAGCGGAATGAAACAGGAGGAAACTTAAATTTGCCTCAATCTTATCGAGTTGCTATTTTGGGAGCTACTGGTGCTGTCGGTGCCGAACTCTTAGACCTGTTGGCTCAGCGTAATTTCCCGATCGCCCACTTAAAATTGTTGGCCTCTCCCCGGTCGGCAGGGCAAACGCAAGCGTTTCGGGGTGAAAGGCTGCCTGTTGAAGCAGTGAGCGATCGCGCCTTTGAAAATATTGACATTGTGTTAGCTTCCGCTGGAGGGTCTACCTCTAAGGAGTGGGCCAGTAAAATTGTTGCGGCGGGAGCTGTGATGATCGACAACTCCAGCGCCTTCCGGATGAATGTCGATGTGCCGTTGATTGTGCCAGAGGTAAATCCAGATGCTGTTGCTACTCACAAAGGCATTATTGCTAATCCCAACTGCACTACTATTCTGATGAGCTTGGCGGTATATCCCCTCCACCATGTCCAGCCAATTCAGAGACTAATTGTCGCAACGTATCAATCGGCTAGCGGGGCTGGTGCCAGAGCGATGGAAGAGGTGAAAGTACAAACTCGCGCTATCTTAGACGGGCAGGAACCTGTTCCGGGGATCTTGCCTTACCCTTTGGCGTTTAATTTGTTCCCCCATAACTCGCCTATGGCTGATAACGGCTACTGCGAAGAAGAATTGAAAATGGTCAACGAAACCCGGAAAATTTTTGGTGACGATCGCCTCCGAATTTCGGCGACCTGCGTACGTGTTCCTGTCTTGCGTGCCCATTCAGAAGCCATTAACCTGGAGTTTGCCCAGCCCTTTAGCCCTGACCTGGCGCGAGATATTCTAAGTCAGGCTCCGGGGGTCAAACTGGTTGAAGACTGGCAAGCCAACTATTTTCCCATGCCAATGGATGCCACGGGTCAGGATGATGTGCTGGTGGGACGCATTCGACAAGACATCTCTCACCCCTGTGGATTGGAGCTGTGGCTGTGTGGCGACCAAATTCGCAAGGGCGCTGCTCTGAATGCGGTGCAAATTGCAGAGCTACTAGTGACCAAAAACTGTCTTAAGCCTGCTACCCCAGCCGTAGCAGGATATCAGGTGTAGTACATATGACAGGATTTGGACGGGTGATGACCGCCATGATTACGCCTTTTGATGAGGCGGGCGGTGTCAACTATGCAGTTGCAGAAGCCTTAGCAGCTCACCTGATAGCCCATGGCACCGACACGCTGGTGATCTGTGGCACCACAGGCGAGTCTCCTACGTTAAGCTGGGATGAGGAGTACCAGCTTTTTAATGTTGTTAAGCAAACCGTGGCTGGAAATGCTAAGGTTGTGGCTGGGACAGGTTCTAACTCTACCCAGGAAGCGATCGCCGCTACCCAGAAAGCCGAAAAGTTGGGATTGGATGGATCTTTGCAGGTAGTACCGTACTACAACAAGCCACCGCAAGAGGGGCTGTATCGTCACTTTAAGGCGATCGCCGAAGCCACTCCTGATCTACCCATGATTTTGTACAATGTTCCAGGGCGCACGGGTCAGAACCTTGGTGCCGAAACCATAGCTCGTTTGGCAGAGTTGCCAAACATTGTTGGAGTCAAAGAAGCCAGTGGAAGCCTTGATCAAGTGAGTCAGGTGCGGCGATCCACACCACCAGAATTCGGCATTTACTCTGGCGATGATTCCTTGACACTCCCTATGCTATCTGTAGGGGGGCAAGGAGTAATCAGTGTTGCTAGCCACCTTGTCGGAAATAGCCTACAGCAGATGATCCAAGCATTTGAACAGGGTCAGGTGCAGACTGCAACCCAAATTCATCTCAAACTCCTACCGCTATTTAAAGCATTGTTTATCACCACTAGCCCAATTCCTGTTAAAGCGGCATTGAGAATGCAAGGTTGGCAAGTGGGTGGTTTGCGGCTTCCATTGAACGACGAGTCTGCGATCGCAGAACCGCATCTCAAGGCTGCTATGGCTGAATTAAGCCTGCTTTAGCACATACAACGGTTTTAAGTTCTCATCATTTATCTGGCTACAGACTATCTCCATCGGAAACATACAAAGGCTTTCCATAGAGCGCTTCAAACGATTCTCACAACTAAAGCGAAATTGGTAAGCAAAAATTGGTATCGGTGCAATGTTGAGCCGTTTGCCGCCCAACGACAAGTTTTCAGACAACTAAATAGTTAATTCATCTGGCTGATGAAGCGTTTTCGATTAGACCTCTTTCATTTTCTTGCGATGTCTCTGCCCTGTAGGTTTGGACTGTGCACCCAAGAATTTGTTACGTCACTTAGCCACTCAGCTCTTCCGCTCTATAACGCTTGTATTCATTCGTATCAAGGACTTACATGACTCAATCAGAATCAAACGCAGCTCTCAAAATTATTCCTCTTGGCGGTCTTCACGAAATTGGTAAAAATACCTGCGTGTTTGAATATGCCGACGAAATCATTTTGTTAGATGCAGGGTTGGCATTTCCAACCGATGGTATGCACGGGGTTAACATTGTCTTGCCAGACACGACCTATCTCCGTGAAAACCGCCACAAAATTAAGGGGATGATTGCCACCCACGGTCACGAAGACCACATTGGCGGTATTGCCTTTCACCTCAAGCAGTTTGATATTCCGGTAATTTATGGCCCTCGGCTGGCGATGGCTTTGCTGGAAGACAAGCTAGAGGAAGCAGGGGTGGCAGATCGTACGGAACTGCGAACAGTACGCCCTCGCGATATGGTGCGGATCGGCAAATATTTCTTGGTAGAATATATTCGCAATACCCACTCCATTGCGGACAGTTTCAGCGTTGCCATCCACACGCCTCTGGGTGTTGTGATTCATACGGGCGATTTCAAGTTTGACTTTACCCCCGTAGATGGCGAATTTTTTGACATTCAGCGCTTGGCAGAGCATGGCGAGAAGGGAGTGCTGTGCTTAATTAGTGACTCTACTAACTCCGAAGTTCCTGGGCATACGCCATCTGAGCGTTCGGTGTTCCCTAATCTTGACCGCTGCTTTAGTCAGGCCGAAGGACGCTTGCTGGTGACGACCTTTGCATCGTCGATTCACCGCATCAGCATGTTGTTGGAACTGGCGAAGAAACACGGGCGATCGGTAGCAGTACTGGGTCGATCAATGTTGAACTTGATTGCCCATGCTCGAAACTTGGGCTACATCAAGTGCGACGATAACTTATTTGTGCCGCTGAATCAGGTCAACAAGCTGGCAGACAATAAAGCTCTGATCCTGACAACGGGTTCTCAGGGTGAGCTAATGGCAGCCATGACGCGGATTGCACGCCGCGAGCACAAGCAAATTCAGATTCGTCCAGGCGATACGGTCGTGTTTTCGGCTAACCCCATTCCTGGTAACACGATCGCTGTGGTGAACACAATTGACAAGCTGATGATGCAGGGTGCCAAAGTAATTTACGGACGTGACAAAGGTATTCACGTTTCGGGTCACGGGGCGCAAGAAGATCAAAAGCTAATGCTGGCTTTGACGAAGCCTAAATTCTTCTTGCCAGTTCATGGTGAGCACCGGATGCTGGTGAAGCATTCAGAGACGGCTCAAAGTATGGGCGTTCCGGCTGAGAATATGGTGATTATCAATAACGGTGACGTGGTTGAGCTGACCTCTGAGAGCATTCGCGTGTCTGGCAAGGTTAAGTCTGGCATTGAGCTGGTGGATTCTTCTCGTTCTGGAGTAGTGCTTGACCGAGTGCTCAAGGAACGTCAACAGTTAGCTGGCGACGGGGTTGTCACGGTGGCCGCAACGATTGGCTTGAACGGTGAGCTGATTGCAAGACCGGAAATCCATCTTCGAGGTGTGGTGACCACGCTTGAGAAGTCTCGCCTCGATCGCTCAATTACTCAGACGATTGAGGGTCTGTTGAGCGATCGCTGGAAGGATTTTACCCACAAATTTGGCGATGGTGAAATCGAAGTAGATTGGACAAAACTCCAGGCTCAGTTAGAGATGGAAGTGCGTCGTCTGTTGCGCCGCGAACTGCAAAGCAACCCTCTCTTGGTGTTTCTGATGCAAGCCCCTTCTCAGCCCAGCACTCCTACTACTCCTACTACTCCTACTACTCCTACTACTCCTATTGTGCGGCGTGAACCCGTTAAGGTTGCTTCCTAGTAGCCAAGTTGCCCCCTTTCTGGGTGCTCACGTGATACCGATTTATAGCTGTAGCCACTGCGGTTAGGACAAGAACATTTTTAGTGACGCGCAAAATGCGTCACTAAAAATGTCCTAAATAAGGTGGCTACGAATTGCTTTTGTGGCAGATGATGTTTAGACGCTGCGCGGAGTGAGGATTCTAAACATCATCTGCCATTTTTGTCCCTTTAAAAGGAACGAGGAGGTTAAATGCTTTTATTACAGAATAGAAGCATCTGACCTCCTCATTACTTTTGCTGACTATGTTGATCGAAGTCAATCAGCGTTCTCTATGCCATAGATGTAGATGTCATAGATGTAGATGACATAGATGTAGCAGACGGCTTTACCACAATCCACCGACCCGTTTGAGGGTCTCGGTAGGTCGTGAACGGATTGGCTCGTAGGCCTTTATAGCGATCGCTCAATAGTTCATTGCCCGCCTTCTGAGGCTTCTGGTTATCCATCGTAATGCACCCTTAAGACTTTGATACGTTAAATTCTTTGATACGTTAATTGGTAGTCCTAAATTGGTAAGGATTTCCAGATAGGCAGACTTCGCCCGCCCATCTGAAAATCCTTACCTCAATACCACTACCGCAATCTTAATGTGAAATTATAGCTGCTCTTGATTAACCCCAGAAGGGAGGTGAAACCCCTTGTTCTTAAAAAAAGCTAAGAATTCTGCCATGTATCGGTTCTGAAGCTGAACTCACATTAACCTGCCATTAAGCGGTATATTCAGCGCAGACGCAGTATTCTTAAGGGCGCTCTACTCGTGAAGTCATTGTCTCATTCTGCAAGGATTTTGGTTGTCCTTAATGGCAAAGGAGGGGTGGGGAAAACTACGACTGCAATTAACCTGGCTGCTAGTTTCGCAGACCACAATCGAGTGTTGTTAGTTGATGCTGATCCTCAACAATCTGCCACTTGGTGGTTTGAGCGGAGTCAAGGCTCTATGGGATTTGACTTGGTGCAGGAAACGGATCCGACGCTACTGAAGGACTTGGGTCAAGTCAAGAACTATACTCTGGTTGTAGTTGATACGCCGCCCGCGTTGGGGTCCGATGCTCTTAACACTCTAGCTCCAGCGGCAGATTATTTAATCTTACCGACTCCTCCAGCTCCGATGGATTTAGCAGTTCTGATTGAGACAGTTAAGGCAGCGGTCATGCCTTCGGGTACAACCTACCGAGTCCTATTGACACGAGTCGATCCGCGCAGTTTGGGAGAAGCGCTAGAGGCTCAACGAACCTTGATGGAGCTAGGTATTCCAGCCTGCAATGCATTTGTTCGCGCATATAAGGCACATGAACGGGCTGCCTTAGACGGAGTCCCGGTGTTTCAATATCGAGGTAGAAATGCACGAGAAGCCGAGGCGGATTATCGGCGCGTGGCAGAAGAAATTCAGCGAGATTGGAGGAACTAATGGCTACACGAAAGCAACTGTCGGATGTACTTCGAGAAGAGGTAAACAAATCGTCAACGCCGGGAACTGAATCAGAAGATTTGAAGCAGTCGAATCAGGCTAAGGCATCAAACCCAGCATCTACGACTGGCCAATCTGAATCTCAACCTGCTACTCAGGCCAAAATGCCTAAGGCTCCAGAGGCTTTAGATCCGCCCGTTGTGGTTACAGCGCTAGACAGTGCAACAGACGATCTAAGAACGGCGCTTGACGATGCCTGTATGCGTGAAGGCGTACTTCAGCGTAAAATCGCCGCGTTGGAATCGGATTTGGCTGATCAGCGCACGCTAGTACAGCAATTAACGACAGATTTGGAGCAGTCCAAACATTTTAAAGCGGAGTTGGATGAGGCAAAACGGGTGATAGTACAACTTTCGGAGCTAAATTCTAATCTGGCAGTGGCGGCTAAGGCTCCAAAGTTGGCACAGGCGACTTCTCAAACCGCTGAGCCTTCAGCCCTTCCTCAGGTTGCAAAATCGGCTGCCACTCCCCCACCCGCCGCTACTACCGCAAGAACCGTGCATCCGGGGCACACGCCTTCTCAGCGATCGCAAATCGAGCTACACCGACTGTTTGATTATCCTAACCTGCCTAGTCCGTCGTCTACGTCCCTTAGCAACGACGAAATCGGCTGGGTAGATTAGGGAAATGTGCGTAGACACAGTTTGAGGAGGGGGCGTTGTGTTCCATTCAAATCGATGTTCGCCTGACCACCAGAATTAGGCAGTTGCTAGGTCAAACAGATAGCTATGCTGCAATTTCAGCCACCTGGTTTTGAACAACGGGCGATCGCCACATCCCTGGGCACCGTGGCCTACTATACACCTGCGACTGCACCTTGGGATGTTCAGCCGAAAACAGACTCTACTCCCTCGACTTTGCTCTTTCTGCACAGTCTGGGTGGCGGTTCCTCTGCTTACGAATGGTCGAAATTTTACCCTGCCCTTACGTCAGATTTTCGCATTATTGCTCCTGATCTAATCGGCTGGGGACAATCGACTCATCTTGCTAAAGATTACTGCGTAGCCGATTATATAACCTTAATCGCTGAACTGATTGAAGCTCTGGCACATCCCCCCGCGACTGTTTTTGCATCCTCTCTCACGGCTGGATTACTAGTACGGCTGGCAGTTCAGCGCCCCGGTCTGATACACAAGCTGGTGCTAGTCTGTCCATCTGGGTATAGCGATTTTGGCGGAGATTATCGTCAAGGCATCAGCGCACAAATTGTCAGAGTGCCCGGTTTGGATCGGTTTATCTATCGACTGGGTGCGGCGAACGAACTGGCTGTACGCAGCGTTCTTCAACAATTTTTGTTTGCCGATCCTGCCCGCGTTACGCCTGAAATGGTGGCAGCATTTCTAACCTCTGCTCAACAGTTTAATGCCGAGTATGCAGCCCTTGCATCGCTGCGAGGCGATTTGTGTTTTGACTTGGCGCTATATATACCCCAGCTAACTGTCCCTACCGTGATGATTTGGGGCGAAAACGCTCGGTTCAGTACCTTGGCAACGGGTAGAAGACTGGCAAGCCTAAACTCAACGGCTATTAAGGCATTTCATGTGATTCCTAATGCAGGCGTTTTGCCGCACCTAGAAGTCCCTGAAGCGGTGCTTAATCAATTAAAGTCCGATGTATTTTGAGTCATCAGAGCTGGTGTGATAAGTAGTTCAACCTAAATAAAAACAAGATTCTAAAAGTCTGCGCCGCCCGCTGCGCGGGCGGCGCAGACTTTTAGGGTTTTATGTTTAATTACCCCCACCTACTTACCAATTTAAAGAAAAAACGTGACAGATAATTTTGAGATGCCGCGCTCCGCGCGGCATCTCAAAATTATCTGTCACAAAAGCAATTTATAGCCATAGTCATAAAGCTTAGGACATGCCAGCGTCATTCCCGCGCAGGCGGGAATCCACCAAAAGACTGAGGGTCAAAGCTTAGTGTATTGATGACCATGCCAGCGTCATTCCCGCGCAGGCGGGAATCCACCCCCGCACTTATCGAGCAGATGGATTCCCGCCTGCGCGGGAATGACAGGGAGGCGTCCTATTGATCATGGCTACCGCTATAACTCAGTATAAACGTTACGGGAATCAGCTTACATGGTTCTAACTTTGCTGACTACAGCCAGCTAAATAAACTTACTTCCCAGCAGTCTCAGATGTCGCCATAGAACTCAGCGTAGCGCTGGGCTTAGCATCACTAGCGAGCTTGCCAAAATCTTCTAAGCCTTTCACCGTAATGGTTGGCAACGCGCTATCTGAGTTTGGTGTTACCTGGGCTACTTGGAACGGACTGGTAAATCGCGCCAGCGCATTTTCTAGCACTAGCCCCGGATTTAATGCAACCCAGCCCTGGGAGGTGAGTTCGCGAAATTCAAAGTGGAGGTGAGGCCCGGTTGAGTAGCCAGTGCTACCTACCCGTCCAATCACTTCTCCTTGCTGCACTTGCTGACCGGGCTGAACAAAAATCTCTGAGAGGTGGGCGTAAAGAGATTGCTCTGTACTGCCATGAGCCAGCACCACAGCCAAACCGTACCCGCCCATAAACCGCGCCGTGTCAACCTGACCAGAATACGCTGCGACCACTGGCGTTCCCGTAGGTGCAGCCAAATCGGTACCCGCATGGAAACGCCCCGTACCCGAAATAGGATGGATGCGCCATCCAAACGCTGACGTAATAGACGCAGGAATTGTTAAAGGGAACATCAAGCTGGCGTTGCCATTGCCACGCATCGCCATAGGGCGAATAGTACGATTGTAGAAATCTTGAACCGATTGAGGGGTAATACTAACACCGCGCGAACTCAAACGGATGGGGCCAATGTTAACACCGTTTGCTTGACCGCCAACACCCGCTCCACTGCTATCAAGTTGACCGTCTGACCCAACGCAAACGCTATTGGGTAAATTTTGTCCCGGTTGGAGCACGACCGAGCAGCCTGTAGAACGCTCTGATAACACCACTCCAGGCTGGCGGGTTGCACCAAGCTGATAGTTAGTGGGGTCAATATAGAGGTCATTGGAATTGGGTCGAAGAGGCGTAGCAGTTCCGGTAGTCGGTTGAGATAAGGTCACCGTAGGGGACGGCACGCTACCTGCCTCACTGTTTGGCGATCGCGACGTTGACGGCTGTTGAGCGGCAGAACCAGAAGACGAACGAGTGGACGTTTCGGGAGGAAATCGCTCTGGTTCTACAGAAATAGTAGGTAGATTGGCAGAGGGAGCAACTCGTTCAACTCTAGGTGGAGGGGTAGAAGCAGCCTGCGACCTCCGGGGCGATGTCGATTGAGGTGCTGGTGCAGCAGGGCGAACAGCTTCCACAGGCGCAGATGGAACCGCTAAGTCTTCAGCACTGGTTGATGTCCCTGCGTTAGAGGCTGGCAGAGTTTGGGCAAGGGCAACGCCACCGCTGAGAATGCCCATTCCTCCCATTAAGCTCAGCCCTAGAAGAAAGGAGCAACGGTTGGTAGGTGGAGTGGAAAAGGCCTTACGTCTTTGAGTCATCGCCATCTCTTTGCAACAAATACATCAATTAATCTCAACTGACCGGTCGATCCACTCAGAACGCCAGTCAAACTGGGAGCTGAAAAACTATGGAAAACTAACTCAGGAAGTCGATTCTTCGAGCGCATTGCACCGAAAATCAACTTTTAAAGCGACTCTCAAAACCAAGACTATAGTGTCTACAGACCGACTGGAGATTTTACCGATGTCCATCTCTTGTAGCTTTTTATTTATAGCTTTCTGAGATTTTCTTTGGTGCGGTCTTTAACCTATTACAGCTTTATGTTTGCAGCATGATTCTAGCCTTTGTTGCAGTCGTTTGCCGAAAAATTGGCCGAAAACTGTCACTGGCGACCGTAACTTTACTTAAATGAACATTGCTTAGATGAGCATTTGGGAGCCATCCAACCATAGCGCCGCACTACTGGCTAGACGTTCTGAAGGTGTGAATTGTTTCCCAATGTAGTTCTAAAACTGCCCTTACAGCACTTTTCAAGTGCATGAGGTACATTTTCTGATGAAAAGCCGCGCTCCGCGCGGCTTTTCATCAGAAAAACAAATTTATCTAAGCGCAAAATGCTGTATCTGGAAGACCTATGGAGCATGAACTCTAGAAAATTTGCCCTGTGGATGCATCTGCGAATTAGGAGTATCCGCGTTTATGTCTAGGTTCTGGCTAGAGACTTCAAATGGATTGGTTCTCTAAAAGCTCTCTACTTCTCTATAGCCATAGTCATAAAGCTTAGGGCATGCCAGCGTCATTCCCGCGCAGGCGGGAATCCACCCCCGCACCTATCGAGCAGATGGATTCCCGCCTGCGCGGGAATGACAGGGAGGCGTCCTATTGATCATGGCTACCGCTACACTTCTTAGATCTCTAATTTTGATTCTCTAATTTTGTGATAGATCCTGAACGGCTGTTCGTTTGGTTTCGTAGAACCGACATGCCACGTAGCCCAAGGCGTAGAGCAAGGCTGCATCACTCCCAATTCCGATCGCAGTTCCTACAAGTGGAATTAATTCCACAAGGCTTAGCCCTGCTTTAATTGCGCTAGAGCCACCCATTGACAGCCCCCAAATAGCGATCGCCTCTCCCCGCCGGGTAGGCTCATTGAGTGGAAAACCGTAGATAGCCGCAATCCGGTAGAGCATTTCGGCTTGTAGGGCATTGATGGCCGCTACTTCAATGCCAAATAGCGCTAAAGCAAATGGGGGCGCTATGTTGGTTGCTAGCCCAATACCGCCTGCTTTCAGGGCAACGTCAGCAATCACTCGCTGGGCAAGCTGTTCGGCAGTATCTAACGGGTATTGCTGCCGCAGTTTGGCGACATCTCGTTCAACCTCTACAATGCTCACCTGCCCCAGTGCGGCCAAGATCCACTTTATTCCTGGTACTTGGGTGGCATATTTGACCAGCGGGTTTTCGGCAATTGGGGTAACAATCTTACCCACCGTTTCGGTGCTGCGCTCTACCCAGCCAAGAGCGGTAGGAGCGACGGTTTTGCCAATCGTTTCTCCGGCAGTGGCAATGGTGCTAACGAGGGTGGCGATCGCCTCACCTAAGATTTGCCCAAACATATGGGGAGTGCTGGCGTGAGGATTATTTGGAGGTGTCATTGAAGCCAACTGATAGTGAAGAATTAATCTTCAGATTAGTTAAAAAACGAGGCGATCGCGTCTATCTTTTGGTAGTAAAACGGTAGTGAAATCCGGTGCTACCGCTCAACTACACGCTAAAGATATCCGGTAAGTAGGTGGGCTTAAGTAAATATAAAATCCTAAAACCCTGCGCCGCCCGCGCAGGGTTTTAGGCTCTGGTTTTTATTTAGGTTGCACTACTTAGTGGTATTGAAGTAAGGATTTTTTGATGGGCAGGCTAAGCCCGTCCATCAAAAAATCCTTACCCGGTTAGGACTGCCAAATATCCAACTGGTCAGTGGTTTTGGCCTCTGAGAGCCGTTTGGTTTTCCCATTTTTTGCGGAGTGGGTATCATTTCCCTGGCGCAGCCCTACAGCAATATGGGAGTGTTGCTCAATTTGTCCCATAACCTGCTTGGCGCGCTGAATCACTGAAGTGGGCAACCCCGCCAGCCGTCCGGCTTCAATGCCGTAGGATTTGTCGGCACCACCGGGGCGCACTTGGTGTAAAAAGATAATCTGATCAGGCAGTTCTTTGACCACTACCTGATAGTTGGCGACATTGGGCAAAATAGAGGCCAGCTCGTTAAGTTCGTGATAGTGGGTGGCAAAGATAGTGCGGGCACAGATGTTGGTTGCCAGATGTTCGGCCACTGCCCAGGCGATTGAGAGACCATCGAAGGTGGCGGTACCGCGCCCAATTTCATCGAGCAGCACCAGCGATTTGGGCGTAGCGTGGTTGAGGATATTGGCGGTTTCGTTCATCTCGACCATGAAGGTTGATTGCCCGGTAGCCAAGTCGTCTACGGCTCCAACGCGAGTAAAGATGCGATCGCACACCCCCAATCTAGCTGTTGTGGCAGGGACAAAGCTTCCCACCTGCGCCATCAGTTGAACTAGCCCGATCTGCCGCAGATAGCAGCTTTTGCCGCTGGCGTTTGGCCCAGTGAGAATGACTAAATCAGGAACTAAATCAGGAACTAAATCAGGGACTAAACCAGACGGGTCAGACATAGGGGCGGCATCAGGCAAAGATCCGTCGCGCCGACTTCCCAATGCGGCAGAGTTTGGCACAAAAAAACCAGCGGGGAGTGACTGTTCTACGACGGGGTGCCGCCCGTCAGTAATCTGAATGTCTCGCCCCGGCGTAATTTGCGGGCGACAGTAGTTTTGGTAGACGGCAATTTCGGCCAGGGCACAGAGCACATCCACAGCGGCGATCGCCCCAGCAATCTGACGAATCGGCTCGGCGTGGTCGCTGACAGATGCACGGAGCGCTGTAAAAACGTCGTATTCCAGCTTGTTGACGGCATCGCGGGCACTAAAAATAGCGGCCTCTTTGTCTTTGAGTTCGCCCGTAATGTAGCGTTCTTCGTTAGTCAGGGTTTGCTTACGGATGTAGCCACTGGGGATCTGCTCACTCGACTTGGCGCGCGAAATGCTGATGTAATAGCCAAATGCCTTGGTGTAGCCCACTTTTAGACTAGAGATGCCCGTGCGCTGGCGTTCTTCAACTTCTAGCTGAGCGATCCACTGCTGGTTAGCATCAATTTGCTGCCGCAGATCGTCCAATTGTAGATTGATGCCAGTACGAATCAGATTGCCTTCCGTTAAGTACAGCGGCGGGGTATCTACCAGATGAGCCTTGAGGGTCTGCCCTAACTGTTCTAAATCGGGAGAAACAATTTGCAGGGCGGTAAGGTGTGCCGAGTGGGTGGCCGCCACGAGCCGCGCCAAGTCTGGCAATTTTGCTAAAGACTCTGCCAGAGCCACTAAATCGCGGGCGTTGGCGGTGCCCGACCCAGCGCGCCCGGTCAATCGTTCTAGATCGTAAATTTGTTTCAACAACTGCTGGAGCATCTGGCGCAGATTGCCGTTGTCTACCAGCTCTTGAATGGTGTCTTGACGCGCCTCAATTTTGCCAATCTCTAGCAGCGGTTGCAGCAGCCAGCGCCGCAGCGCCCGTCCACCCATGGCGGTAACGGTTTTGTCGAGTGCCCACAGCAGTGAGCCGTGAAAGGTGCCATCGCGGGCGGTTTGGGTAATTTCTAGATTACGCCGCGTCTGATGATCAATGACCAGGTAATCGCTTAGGGTGTAGGTGCAGAGCGGCTGGAGCAAGATGTGCTGCGATTGACTGTGCGGATCAGCCGTGCAGATTGCGGTGTCTCTACCCCGCTCTGAGGTTTCTTCTAGATATTCCAGCAGACCGCCAGCGGCACGGACGGCGAGGGGCAGGTGTTCACAGCCCATTCCCTCAAGCGATCGCACCCGAAATCGTTCGCGCAGCCGCTGCCGCGCTTCTGCCTGAATAAAGGGCGTTTGGGAGCGCAAAGTATAGCAAAACTGAGAGGGGAAACACGCGGGTAGCTGGCTAGAGGTTTCGCCGGGACGCAGCAGCCCGCCTAGATCAGGCGCGTTAGTGGGTACCAGTACTTCCGACGGTTGCAGCCGCAGCAGCTCTTGGGTCAACTGGTCTAGCTCGCTGGCCTGGGTGGTGAGAAACTCGCCTGTGGAGACATCGGCGATCGCCAATCCCCAGTGGCTACCTGCTAGCACCACCGCTGCCAAGTAGTTATTGCGGCGGGCATTCAGCATTCCTTCTTCGAGCACCGTACCGGGGGTGATGACCCGCGTTACCTGCCGCTGTACCAAGCGACCCTGTGCGTCGGCTGCATCTTCGGTTTGGTCGCAAATGGCGATCGCAAAGCCGCGATCTACCAGCAGGGTGCAATAGCGCTCTAGGGCGTGATGGGGAATGCCTGCCAGCGGCACCCGGCCAATTTCCTTGCCTGCCTCTTTGCTGGTTAAGACAAGCTCTAACTCTCGTGCGACGGCGATCGCATCTTGAAAAAATGTCTCAAAAAAGTCGCCCACCCGGTACAACAGCAGCGCATGGGGATACTCATCCTTCAGGTCAGCATAGTGCCGCATCATCGGGGTTAAATCTTCTCGGTTTGCCGCGCGATGATCGGCATAGCGCACAGCGTGTTTGACCAACCGTTCCGGTAGATCGCCCAACGGATTTGCGTCAGTGGATGCAGGCGAGTGGGTCATTTAGGTCAGACGTACTGCTCAATCTTGCTCTTCATTGACTCTACCGCAACCTGTGAACGGGAGCAGGCGCAGAGTCGGTTAGGACTGGTTTTGTTTTTATTTTTTATCCAGCGATTTAGCAATGAATGTTAAAACCATCCGCGTTTTGTGAATACTGATGGATGCGGCAGAAAACTCAAACGGTTATTGTCATTCTTTTGAAGAACTAGCGGAGTTTATGAACACCATCCTTGTGATTGAAGATGACAAAACCATGTGCACCGCCATCGTGGGCATTTTGCAATCAGCAAACTATCAAACCCTTACTGCCTCGGATGGCCGTTCAGGACTGAAGCTAGCTCAAAATTGCCAGCCAGATTTAATTCTTTGTGATGTCATGATGCCGGATCTGAGTGGCTATGAAGTGTTGCAGCAATTACAGCTGTCTTCGGTGACCGCTTGTATTCCCTTTATTTTTTTAACAGGCAAGGTAGACTCGAAAGATTTTCGCC
The DNA here is from genome assembly GCA_038321765.1 of Elainellales cyanobacterium. Lineage (GTDB taxonomy): Bacteria > Cyanobacteriota > Cyanobacteriia > Elainellales > Elainellaceae > CASBQJ01. The sequence goes on along the minus strand of JBBQFG010000067.1, from coordinate 654 downwards.
AAGGGATGGTGCTAGGAGCCGATGACTATTTGACGAAACCCTGCACCCGAGCAGAGTTGACGGAGGCGATCGCAGCTCGGTTAAATAAGCGCGCCAGCTTTACCCGGCCTTATATTGAGGCGATGAAAAGCGCTGCCGAAAACCTCACCCAAATTGCCTATCGCGATCCGCTGACGAACCTACCAAATCGCATTTTGTTTCAGCAGCGGTTACAGGTAGCATTGGAGCAAGCTAGCGCTCTGAATAGCCCACTGGCCTTGATTTACCTGAAGGCACAGACCCTAAAGCCGCTTGACGTCAGCAACCACTCGGTTACCGATACGCTGTGCCAAACGTTGGCAGCACGGATCAACCAAGAATATGGCCAAACCTATACGCTAGCGCGGCTAGATGGCACTGAATTTGGCCTGATTGTTCATGATATGACTCAGCAGCAGGACGTTGTGACTCTAGCGCAGCAGATGCTTCGGCTATCAACAGTCCCTTGCACCGTAGACGATCAGACCTGGATGGTCCAAGCCAGCATCGGCATAGCCCTCTATCCAGACAATGGGACGACACCCGCTGAGCTTATGAGCCACGCGAAGATCGCCTTGCGGCACGCAGCGCGTCAAGATAGTAACGGCTATCAGTTCTACAATCTCGAAATCGACT
>JBBQFG010000066.1:0-21237 GCA_038321765.1 Elainellales cyanobacterium | reverse complement strand
GATCGCATCCTGCTCATCAGCAGGCAACGTTTTTAATTGAGCGATCGCTTGTTCGAGCAATTCGGTCATTGTTCTAGTTCTTTTGCAAAGAGATACTAATTTATTATGGCTCACTGAGCTTCTGAGCAGGCGCTCGTTTGGGTTGGAGCATATGCCTAAGCTGCGATCGCCAACGGCAATTGTTTGATTTTGCCTCCTGAGCGATCGCTCACCACACATTCTCAAAGATCTCGTCTGGGGCAAACTGACAAGTCAGACATCCAGCAACGCCTGTTCTAGAAATTGGTTGATTGAGCGTGTTTTTGTAGCAGTGTCTGCACAATTGTTGTCGAAGTTCGGAAGTTAGTTTGCTGAAGCCGTTCAATTGCAACCGCAAAATCAATCCAGTTTTCACTAGCGGCACGATCTAGAATACCTAGAACTCCAGTTAGAGAAAGTCCTCGATCGGCTGCTAGGCGACGAGCTGCAAGATCGTCAAGTAGGATGAGATCGGCTTTTAGGCTTTCGGCAAGTAAAATCGCTACACATTCACCTGCATCTAATTTGAGTAGGTCTGAATCAGGCTGTGTTGCAGTTGGGTGAATAGTTAGCCAGGAAGGAGGTGATGCAATCCACTGATGTACAGCGGGTGGAGCTTTGAGTGAAGCAAGTTCATCTCGAACTGTTTCAGGAACAAAGATGCATTCAAACAGACGAGGTAAAAGATCGATGTTCTGAGTAACAACCAGATAGGAGATGGGTGAGGTGTTGGAGACAACAAGCATGATCAGGGCAGCAGGTTCTTCAGTGTGGCACGATCGCCCTCTAAATCAGCTTCGGTGTAAGGAGGTTCGGCGTGTTCGCGCTGAAGGAAGGTATAAGTATCCCACCGGGAAGCAAAACCCAATAGTTGACCGACTTCACCAGAACCAATTAAGCCTTTACGGTAGGCTTCGACGGCAATGATTTCAAGGAAGCGCTGAGTTAGAGTTTCGGGTTTGTCAGTTAGTTGGGCAGCAATGCGATCGGGGATTTCGAGGGTGATTCGCATCGGAATGGTTCCTAAATCAGGGAGTCTACTTAATTGACCTAGAAGGCTTTGTGGTAGGTGTGTCGGTGGTGTTGAAGTCCATTATGACAGGGTAGATGGCTACTCTGAGAGCGATCGCCCCGATAAGCACCGATTGCGAACTGACAAGTTAGCGCCGAGCGATCGCCCACTGCACATTCTCAGAGATCGCGGATTGGTATTAACTGCCGTCTTTCACTGTGAAACGCTGAGGGAAGCAGTCGGGGGTGCCGTAACGTACCCTGCGAAATTGGCGATCGCACCTAGATGACATAACGGTAAAGTTGTGCGGCGGCAGACAGCCTCGAACTCCTATCAATAACCTCTGTGCCGTCCGCACCAACGCAGTGTTGGGCTGCTGGCTGTACGGATGCCGCTATTTTGCCCTCGGACGCAACTCGAAAGCAAAGTCAGCACGATAGAAACACACATCAAATTCTGCAAAGAAATTCATGTGACCCAGGATTAACGGCGCTTCTCGTGATTGTGTCCAGGCGAATGCAAGCAAAACAGAGGGAAATTCAGCAACGGTAGCTGATAGCACCAACCCTCGAGCTTCCATCTGGGCTAAATTACCACTCAACTGAATAGCAACTGTCTGCTCTTCCCAAACTGCCCCTAATTTTAAACCAACCTCGTAGGGCAACACATTGACGCTTGCGCCTGTGTCTAGCAAAGCCATTGCCTCTACAGAATGATTTCTGTATGTCAGTGTGATTGGTAGATATGGCAAGGTGCTAGACAGACCGAGATTATTAGTACGTTCGGTAAAAGAAAATCGTCTACCGTCAAGCATTACCTTCTTGCCTTGCTGCTACTAAAAGATCTGAAAGTGTTTGAGCAGCTTCATGTGCTTCATAAGGCGACCACACGACTGCTTCCGTAGATACTAACTGCTTTAGTAGTACATCTTCTTGTTGTTGGCTGTCAGTTGCGTCTAGTTCACAACCCTCTTCTTTCGCTACCGCTACTAGAAGAAAATGGATGAGTCGCAGTTTGTCTTGATGAGACAGTTGATTGACAACAGGAAGTAATTGAGAGAGAGACATAGTAGGATACACAGATCATTTGCTTATTAGCCATTCCTATTAGCCTAATTTACCAAAAATGGCTGTAGTTCACTTCAACTCAGGATCAACCAACCCAATGATAGACTTCAACAATAACAGGCGATCGCATCTTGCTCGTCAGCAGGCAACGTTTTCAATTGAGCGATCGCTTGTTCGAGCAATTCGGTCATTGTTCTAGTTCTTTGCAAAGAGATACTAATTTAGTATGGCTCACTGAGCTTCTGAGCAGGCGCTCGTCTGGCTTGGAGCATATGCCTAAGCTGCGATCGCCAACAGCAATTGTTTGATTTTGCCTCCTGAGCGATCGCCTACTGCACATTCTCAGAGATCGCGGATTGGTATTAACTGCCGTCTTTCACTGTGAAACGCTGAGGGAACCAGTCGGGGGTGTCGTAACGTACCCTGCGAAATTGGCGATCGCATCTGGATGACATAACGTTCTTGGTCAGCGGCTGCTAAGAATCTTTGCAACACCACAAAGGGCTTGGATCAGTCCGCTGCACCAGAGGTGTTACGCAACGTGTGCTATAAATCAGCCTTTTTCTCAACCAAGACGGTGAGATGTATAGAGACCAATGGTTATACGCTTTTTGAACAGGTAGAGGTTACAATCGAAGCTAGGAAGGCTATGGCTTTAGGACTCAAAAACTATGCAGATTCAGCAAATCTCTGTTACTGGTCTATTTGGAATTTTTGATCATGTGATCCCCTTGAATATGGATGAGAGAATTACAATCATTCATGGACCTAACGGCTTTGGAAAAACAGCAATGTTAAGGATGTTGAATGGATTTTTTAACTCTCGATACCCAGTGTTTCGTAATATTCCATTCAGCAAGTTTCGAGTTGAGTTTGATAATGGTAGCCGTGTTGAGGTGATAAAAGCTTCCGATGGTTTTGGAGAAAAAAAAAGAAAAGAGCGTATAGATCTCGAATTTTATAAACCTAATTCGGAAAGACAAACTTATGCCTTAAAAGAAACAAAAGGTTCCCCAGATTTCGACTTTCCAGTCAGTATCCTAGAAGATATGGTTCCGGGACTAGAACGAGTGGCAGCTAAAAGATGGGTCTATATTCCTACCGGTGAGACTCTCTCTCTAAGTGAAGTTATAGATCGGTTTGAAGACATTCTTCCTCCAAAAATAAAATCACGAGAAGAGCCTGAGTGGCTAGAAAGCCTGAAGAGTGATATTCATGTTCGCCTAATAGAATCGCAGCGTTTACTAAATGTTGTTTCTAGTCGTTCTTCCAGAGTCTATTCTGGGGCATCTCCAATGTTACCCACTGTTTCTGCTTATTCGGATGAGCTTGCCAAACTTATTCAATCTAAACTTGCTGAATATGGCACAACGTCTCAATCTCTTGATAGAACGTTTCCTGCAAGGGTCGTACAAAAATCTCTATCTCCTGATTTGTCAGATGAAGCACTTCGCCAGCAGCTAAATGAGCTTGAAGAGAATCGCTCTCGTTTTATAGAGGTAGGTTTATTAGATAAGGATGAAAACTCGGACTTTCAAATCCAACCAAAATCTATAGATGAAAGCACCAAGAATATCTTGTCCGTGTATGTTGAGGATGTAGAAAAAAAACTCAGCGTCTTTAGTGAAATTGCAAGCAAAATTGATCTTTTAAGGAGAATTGTTAATAATAAATTTGCTTATTCTTATAAAGAAATGAATTTCAATAAAGAGAAAGGATTTGTCTTCAAGACACTCTACCATCCCTCTTCCTCTAATAGAGATACCATTTCTCCAACAGACTTGTCATCTGGCGAACAACATGAGTTGGTTCTTCTCTATGAACTGCTGTTTAAGGTTCAACCTAATTCTCTGGTCTTGATTGATGAACCTGAATTGTCGCTTCATGTAGGATGGCAGGCTCAGTTTTTGAAGGACTTGCAAGAAATCACAAAACTTGCGGACTTAAATGTTTTGATGGCCACACACTCTCCAGACATTATTCAAGATCGCTGGGATTTGACTGTGGAACTGAAAGGGCCAGAAAAATGAGGGATTACCTTTCAGTTGACCGTGACGCTAACGCAATTCGACTACGACGCAGTACCTTTTCTGGTACTTTTCTATTAGTTGAAGGTAGCTCAGATAGAATCTTCTATGAACGTTTTGTTGGCCAGGTGACGTGTGTATTAATCAGTATTTCGGGAAAACCATCTAGTAAACTTCGAGTTATTGCAGTTCTGAGTACTTTAGAAAAGTCAAATTTTCAAGGAGTCTTAGCTGTTGTTGATGCAGATTTCGATCATCTCAAAGTTTCTTCGCATCGTAGCCCTAACCTGATTCGTACAGATACTCATGACCTTGAAACCATGCTGATCAATTCATCTGCTCTTGAAAAGGTGCTTGCTGAATTTGGTTCAGAGGAGAAAGTCGTCAAGTTTGGTCGGAATATTAGAACAGCATTGCTTGAAGCTGGAATGCCAATTGGTTATCTTCTATGGATTTCTCAACTTGATGAATTAAACCTGACTTTTGATGGCATCAAATTTAGTAAGTTTATCGATGATCAAACATTGCAAGTCGATGAACTAAAACTTATCCAAGAGGTGAAGAATAAATCCCAAGCATTTGCTTTGAAAAGTGAAGATTTGCAACAACGGCTAACGAACCAAAAAAGTGACAGCCATGATCCCTGGCAGATCTGTTGTGGTCATGACTTAGTAGAAATATTGTCTCTTGGCTTACATAGGGCAATTGGCTCTGCCAAAACTTCTGATGTTGAATCGCATAGTCTTGAGCGCAGTTTACGGCTTGCTTATGAGGAAACTTACTTCTGCAAGACACAGATGTACTTGTCTATTTGTTCATGGGAAAGTAAAAATCAACCGTTTAAAGTTTTGCGGAATGACAAATAGTCCCCACAAGTAGCCGAAGCCGCATAACTTGATTATTAGGCGGAAAGTTTCCGTATATCATCCCAAATTGGGTGGATAGGCCGATATTTTCTGGATATCATCCAGATTTAAGTGGATCAGAGGAAAGTTTCTTCATATTAGGCCAATCCGGTGGATCGGAGGAAAGTTTCCGCATATCTTCAAATGTATACGGACAGCCTATTCGTATCATTCAGTCACATACTGTATTGTCATAACTCGACCATTCTCATGGAACCGCGTCCTTAAAAAGGTGTTAGCTCAAGTACGAGATGCGCTTCGCCTCAAGCACTGTGCCTACCGTACCGAAGAGACCTACGTGCAGTGGATTCGTCGCTCCATTCTATTCCATGACAAGTGCCATCCCCAGCGAGATGGAAAGAGCTTCGTCTCCTATTGGCTTTGCCTGAAATGTAGCTGGCTGAATTTTAGAAGAAATCAGATGTCCAAGGGGGCAGTCCGGCAAAGATCTGGGTGGCGATCGCCCTCACTTCTTCCGATCCGCTCAACAATCCCATAAGCTGTAGCTGGTGAGCGTTGAATAGACCTGTGTAAAGGGGAGCTAAGCCGCGAATGTTTAGCCTTAGCTCACCGCTACCGCCGGGAACTACTTCGCCTCTCCCATCCGCCACCGTCAGCACAAACCTGCCTGTATTAGCGGGGATCACGTCGTCTTCCAGATCTAGATGCAGTTCTGTTTGAAGATGGGATGGATAGCCCCGCTGCTCTAGCGCCCCTTTAACATTCACAATGCGGAGCATCCAGCGCTCGACAAATAGGGGTTTCGTCGTATCTTCTGCCAGCACCAGCGTTAAGGGATCAACGACAGAACTTTTCCATTGAACGGTGTCAATTTGAGAGCGGTGATCGGCCAAAAATGTCCAAAAGGTTTGCAGGGCGGCAGGGGTTAGCGCCACCCAATCGTTGACCCGAAGGCGGGAATTGGGCTGCTTGGTTGTCTGAGCAATCACCAGATACCCTTCTGGATGTTCGGGCGATCCCAGCCCATAGGCGCTCAGGATTTCGTTACTGTCGGGCTTCAGCAGCCATGTCCACAGGGCAGGATGGCGATCGAGGTTGCCGTTGTTGTAAGGTGCGTGCTGCTGGTAGATCGCCTGCAAGGCTTCTGGGGTATGGGGCAAAGGATAAATTGGCAGCGATCGCTCTCGCATGTCTAGCGACTTTGTAGAAGCCTCCCAGCCCACACTGAACCCACCCTGTTCGTAGCCTGCTTTACGATACAGCCGTTGAGTGGCGGCGTAGAGCATGGAGAGCGGCACCCCCTGGCTATGCAGTTCTCGCAGGGTCTCGCGCATGAGGGCGATCGCTGCACCGACTCCGCGATGTTCGGGAGCGATCGCCACCGATGCGATCCCCGTCATGGACACCCGCCGTCCACCCCACCACTGCCCCATCGGCATGAGTACCAGTCCACCCAGCAGTTTTCCCTCTTGACAAATCACGCGAGCGTTCTCCACCCCAACACAGCGGAGATAAACCTGTTCTGGGTCTAGCGGCGAATTAAAGCACTGAGAATGGATGCGATCGAACGCGGTTCCATCAGTGGCCAGGTTCAGCGGGCGATACTCAAAGGGAGAAGCCATAGGGGCGGTAGGATGAGGGCACAGTCCTAAACAGTCCTAAAATTACCGATAAGTAGTTCGACCTAAATAAAAACAAGCTTCTAAAAGTCTGTGCCGCCCGCGCAGCAGGCGGCACAGACTTTTAGGATTTTATGTTTAATTACGCCCATCTACTTACTGCCGTCACTAATCGTGACTAACATCATGGAAACAAACACACCGCTTGATTGGGTGCTGGGCGGGTTGGCGATCGCCATCCTGCTCGGTGGATTAGTAATGCTGCTGAGTGGTGTCAGCGCCATGAATAAAAAGGATTAGCATGATAGCTCCGGCTTTTTCAAAAAGCCGGAGTTCTGCCGCACGGCTACAGCACGCCTTTGGAGCTGGGGATCGCGTGGGCGCGACGGGGATCAATTTCTACGGCCATGCGGAGAGCGCGGGCGAACGCCTTGAACGTGGCTTCGATAATGTGGTGAGAGTTGATGCCGTCGAGCTGGCGAATGTGAAGGGTAATCTGCGCGTGATTCACCACCGCCACAAAAAATTCGCGCACAAGCTGAGTATCGTAAGTGCCAACTCGCTGCGTCGGAATCTGTAGCCCGTAGCTGAGGTGGGGACGACCGGAGAAATCGAGCGCTACTTGCACCAACGCCTCGTCCAACGGGGCTACAAAGTGCCCAAACCGAGTGATGCCTTTGCGATCGCCCACTGCCTGCGCTAGCGCCATTCCTAGAGTAATTCCTACATCCTCATTGCTGTGGTGATCGTCGATCTGAATATCTCCTATCGATCGCACTTCCAGATCAATCAAGCCATGGGAGGAAATCTGATCCAGCATGTGATCCAAAAACGGAACGCCCGTACTGGCTACACAGCGACCCTGCCCATCTAGGTTGATGTTCACCTGCACGTCGGTTTCTTTGGTGGCACGGCTCACAGAGGCTGTCCGGGCACCCTTTACCAGCGGAGAAGCAGAGACGGGCAGGATGTCCTGAGGGAGAGAATCGCGGGTTTGCATAGTGCAGTTGGGAAAAGGTGACAGTCGGTACCAGCGGTGGAGCCAAGAAACTAGGCCAGAAAAATGGATAGCCAGGAGAAAAATGGATAGCTAGGAGGGATAAAGGAGGGCGATCGCATATATCACGTTCGCAATCCCCGCTCCCACCTACATCCCCATTATCTCGTACCCTGCATCAACATACAGCACTTGACCCGTTACACCGCTAGACAGGTCGCTGCACAAAAACGCGGCGGCATTTCCTACCTCTGTCTGCGTTACTGTGCGGCGCAGAGGAGCTATCTCCTCCACATGGTGGATCATGTCTAAAATACCGCCCACAGCAGACGAGGCCAGCGTGCGAATTGGGCCTGCTGAAATAGCGTTGACCCGAATATTTTGAGGCCCCATCTCCGCTGCTAGATATTTCACATTCATTTCTAGCGCTGCTTTGGCAATGCCCATGACGTTGTAGTTGGGCACCACTCGCGCCCCCCCCAGATACGTGAGCGTTACGATCGCCCCCCCCTCTGTCATCAAGGGCTTAGCGGCACGGCTAAGTTGAATCAGCGAGTAGGCGCTGACGTCCAATGCCAGGTTAAAACCATCGCGTGACACGTTGCTAAAATCGCCGCTGAGGTCATCTCGGTTGGCAAAGGCGAGGCAGTGAATCAAAATATCGAGCTTGCCCCACTGATCGCGAACGGTTTCAAATGCCGCATCGACCTGAGCTTGATTTTGCACGTCACACGGCAAAAACAGTTTGGGTTCTAATGGCTCGACCAATTCGGCAACTTTTTTTTCAAGCTTACCTTTCTCGTCTGGCAGGTAGGTCATGCCCATCGTTGCTCCAGCTTTGTGGAGCTGCTGAGCAATGCCCCAAGCAATGGAGCGATTATTGGCAATGCCTGTAACGAGGGCGTTTTTTCCAGTCAGGTCTAGCATGGTGATTTGCTGCAAATGCGCGAATTAGGACAGATAATCATGCAGGGCGACCATATATTTGGATATTTGGTCATATATGATCGTAGCGATCGCACGTCACAAATAGAAGCGATCGATTTAAGAGCCTGAAGCCAGATCATTACAAATTCAGGACTAAGTAGGTGGGCTTAATTAAATATAGGGTTCTAAAACCCTGCGCCGCCCGCTGTGCGGGCGGCGCAGGGTTTTAGGATTTGGTTTTTATTTAGGTTGAACTACTTATTCAGAATACTAGATCTCCTGCATGAATCCTTTTTGGAGGGCGTGAATCGTTTCCCGGCGAAGTCGGGAAACGATTCACGCTGGAGGTCTACTGAAAAACGAACTGTAAAAGATTGAAAAGTGAAGAATCTGCGGCACTTGTTGGGAGTTTAATCAATATTTTTTAGAAAAAATGCAATCTAAATTGTATCTGCTTGTTACACTTAGCTCGTAGTAGCTGTGGCCAGCGTCCGGTAAGGAGCCGACCAGACCTGTCCAAGAAGCACTTATCCTACCTCACCCCAAATTTTGTATAAACTGAATCACTCTAGGATACGTTAAGTGATCTGCGATACAAAAATCTGCTCTAAAGTTAGATTAAGTGTTCTAGCAATCAGAAATCTACCCCAGGGTATACCTTGGAAGCTTCTGCTCGGTGATGGTTCAAAGTATGTGGTTGATTTTTAGAGCGCAGGCTGTTCAAGAAATCAACAATATGGCTAGAACATTATCCTTCTGCTCTAACGTTTATTTGAAGGCGCTTGGAAGGCGAAACGTATGGTCGCGGCACATGAAAGACCCTTAGCGGACGTGTTCCGCCAACTCAGCGGTGGAGCGTTTCCACCCATGGTGGAAACCTTCGAACGGGGAAAAACAATTTTCTTTCCGGGAGACCCGGCAGAACGGGTTTATTTTTTGCTGAAGGGGGCAGTCAAGCTATCTCGAGTTTATGAAGCGGGTGAAGAGATTACAGTGGCGCTGCTGCGAGAGAACAGCGTATTTGGCGTACTGTCGCTCATTACAGGTCAACGCGCCGATCGCTTCTACCATTCAGTTGCGTTTACGCCGGTAGAGCTGCTATCGGTGCCAATTGAACAGGTTGAGAAGGCGCTGAAAGAAAATCCTGAGCTTTCAATGCTAATGCTGAAGGGCTTGTCGTCTCGCATTTTGCAGACCGAGATGATGATTGAAACACTAGCCCATCGAGACATGGGATCGCGGCTGGTCAGTTTTTTGCTTATTCTTTGCCGCGATTTTGGCGTTCCTACCTCAGATGGAATCACGATCGACCTGAAGCTGTCGCATCAGGCGATCGCCGAAGCGATTGGCTCTACACGGGTGACGGTAACGCGTCTGCTAGGCGACTTGCGCCAAGACAAGATGATCTCGATCCACAAGAAAAAGATCACAGTCTACAACCCTGTAGCGCTAAGTCAGCAGTTTACGTAAGATGCAGTGAACGAAGGGCAACGTACCCTCTTGTCAGTTTTCGCCTTTGGTTTGGTAGGTTGAGTTAAAAACCTGGTAGTCCTAAATTGGTAAGGATTTTTTGATGGGCGGGCTTCGCCCGCCCATCAAAAAATCCTTGCATCAATACCACTACCAAAAACCTTGTGTCGAAGTCCAAGCCTTTTGTGGTCACAAAGAGGGCTTTGCATGACGATTTTCTGGTTTATTGGCGTGAAATGCCCACAAAATCATCCAAATAGGTCAGTCCTGGCTAAAACTCTTGGTTCGCTGTTCAAAACTCTAGGCAGAATTAAAGTACGCTGTATCTGAGTTTTGAGTATTACCAAGAATGACCACCGGGCTGGTCTTGATTGCCGCAATTTTAGTATTGGGGGGTGTGATCGCCACGATGGGCGATCGCATTGGCATGAAAGTGGGAAAATCCCGCTTGAGTTTGTTTGGGTTACGGCCTCGGCAAACGGCCACTCTGATCACGATTCTGACGGGTATTGTGATTGCAAGCAGTACCTTTGGAGTTTTGTTTGCCGTTGATGATCAGTTACGAACGGGAGTGTTTGAGCTAGAAGACGTTCAAGCAGAACGCGATACGGCGCTGTCAGAACTGAAGCAGGCAGAGCGCGAAGCGGCACGGGTACAGCGGCAGCGTGACCGGGCAACAGCAGAGCAGCAGGCGGCTCAAAAGCGGCTCAGGCAAATTAACCAGTCGTTGAAGCAGGCGATCGCCCGACAAAATCGCACCCGCCAAGAATTGGATAGCACCCAAACCCAACTGAATCAGGTTGCCACAAATTACCGCCAAGCCCAAACGCTGCTGGGCAGTGTGTCTCAACAAGCCGAGCGGTTAAGGGCAGATATTCGCAAACTTCAGGGCGATCGCCAACAGCAACTGGCAGAACGCGATCGGGAAATAGCAGAACGGGATCAAGAGATCACGGTACGCACGCGAGCGATCGCCGAAAAAGAGGCTCAGCTTCGCGATCTAGAAACCCAGCGCACAGCCCTCGTTCAGGAAGTGCAAACCTTGGAGCAAGAATTTCAAGGTCTGCGCCGAGGCAACGTAGCACTCCTGCGTAACCAACCGCTAACATCGGGTGTTGTTCGCGTTGTTGCGCCCACTGCTGCCCCCCAAGCCGTTGATCGCCTGTTGCGAGAAGCGAATCGGTTTGCGGTGCAGCGCCTCCAACCTGGCAACACCAACGTCGATAAACAAGTGATTCAAATTACCAACACTCAAGTTGAGCAACTGATCAACCAAATTCAGGCAGGCGAAGATTACGTGGTTCGCATCCTCTCTGCCGGAAACTACATCATTGGTGAACCTTGCGTCCTGGCCGGAGAAAGCTGTATTCAGGTCTATGTTGCGGCTGCTCCTAACCAAATTATCTTCCAACCGGGTGATGTTGTAGCGTCTACCTCGTTTGATCCCAGCGGCATGACCGATACTGGTTTGGTTGAGCGGATTAACCTCCTGATTGCCAATGCTCAGTTTCGCGCCCGTCAAGCGGGAATTTTAGGCGACGTGCTGCAAATAGCCGACGGTAGTACCGAAACTGTGATTAATTTCTTTCAAGCCGTCAAACAGTACAACCAACCTGTAGACGTGAACGCCGTTGCATCAGAAACAGCCTACACGGCAGGGCCAGTCCGTTTAGAGCTACTTGCTCTCGAAAACGGTCGCGTTGTGTTCAGCACTACTTCTCTCGGCGACAATCCATCTGGCGATTCTCCTAATCAACCTCCGGTGTAATCGTTCCCCAGGTTTGGTCGTGATGTAATAATTTTTTGGCAGTGCAGGCAATACTTGCACTGCCAAAAAATTATTACAAATTTAGAAGTGCTCCCAGTCGTTTCTCCTGTCCCCGTTTTTGCCCCAAATCTTATGCCCAACATTCCCTCTCAGCCCGTTATCCTTGGATTTGATCCAGGGCGGCAAAAATGTGGATTGGCAATTGTGGGGCTAGACCGCAATTTGTTCTACCACAAAGTCGTGGGGGCTGAGCAGGCGATCGCCACTATCCAAACCCTACGGCAGCAGTTTCCGATCTCTCTCTTGGTGATGGGTGACCAAACAACCTCACAAGAATGGAAACAGCGGCTCATAGACCAAATCTCCGATCCCCTGCGAATTATTCTCATAGACGAACGCTACAGCACGCTTGAAGCACGCGATCGCTACTGGCAAATGTTTCCTCCACGAGGCCTACAGCGCCTGCTCCCCCAAGGCGTTCGCACCCTCCCTCGACCAATTGACGATATCGTTGCCATTTTATTAATTGAGCGATATTTAGAGCGACTGACAGAGTAGTTGGCCTGCCCTACCTAAATTTCTGCGCGAATCGTAAACGAGTAGTCTCCGCCCAATTCCAATTGATAATCACAACTTTCTAAAAAGCGTTCTAGCGGATCTTTAATTAACGCCCGACCCAGAGACGGTTCTACAATCAACTCTCCCCGGCTGAATCGCCATTGAAATTGCCATTCATAAGAGTTTGCTCGAACCTCGCCATCAATCTTGCCTTGTTGCCAAGACTGATGGGTGATTCTTACATAAGCTGTCGTTTCAGGTAAGCGCCTAGAACTCAAAACTTTTCCCCATATCAGCCATCACGTTAGGTTGGTCGGTAGTCCGTAATCTGAGAGGTCATGTTTTTTTGGCACGCTGCGCCCAAAAAAACATGACCATGCATTTGCTATCGATTGGTATCGTACCTGCCACAGTGGGCAAAACCAGTGACACTTGTGGGGCACATGCCTACCTAAATGCACTGTTTAGCACAACGACAACCCAAACTCTGCACCTTCCATATTTGGTAGTGGTATTGATGTAATGATTTTTTGAAGCGCGGGAAAATCCCGCGCTTCAAAAAATCATTGCCAATTTAGGACTACCCCATATTTAACGATTGTGGCAATGGTATCTACGGCACGCAACCTTATGAGTTGTCTTTATACAGCGTTAAAGTAGTTCAACCGAGATAAAAGACCAGCTTTTGAAATTCTGTGCTGTCCGCATAGTAGGCGTTACAGGGTTTTAAAGCCTAATTTTGTGCCTAATTTTGTAATAATGCTCATTTGATGACGTACATTTCGATAAAATGACCCAAAAAAATTGAATGCTGTTGCAGGCGCTTCGTGCCTGCAACAGCATTCAATTATGTAAGTCTTAATTAGATCGAATTAGGATTAGATCGAATTAGGTCGAGCTTGAATTAATCAATCCCTTCAATCCGATCCTCAACTTCCTGATACAACTCGCGCAGCATATCGAGATTTGCTTCGCTGGTTTCCCAGTAGCCCCGCCCGTTCACTTCTAACAGAGTGCTAACGATCTTACGGAACGAGTGGGGGTTGAGGTTGAGCAGACGTTTCCGCATTTCTTCGTCTTGAATAAATGTGGTGTTCACGTCCTCATAAACCCAGTTGTCCACCGCTCCGGCAGTTGCAGACCAGCCCGTGGTGTTAACTAGGCGCTTCGATAGTTCCCGCACGCCCTCGTAGCCGTGGGAGAGCATACCCTCGTACCACTTAGGGTTAAGCAGTTTGGTACGCGCATCTAAGCGAACAGTTTCGGAGAGGCTACGCACTTGGGCGTTGGCTGTCGTGGTGTCGGCAATGTAGGCAGCAGGTTGCTTGCCGTCGTTACGCAAACGAGCCACGACCTTGGTGGGGTCTGAGTCGAAGTAGTGGGAAACATCGGTCAGGGAAATCTCTGACGAGTCGAGGTTTTGGAAGGTGACATCCACCGTCTTTAGCGCCGTCTCGAAGATTTGGCGAGAGTCGTCCATCACGCCAGGATTATCGGAGTTGAAGGCAAACCCTTTCCGCGCCAGATACATGTCTTGCAGCTCGGCTTCGCTGTCCCAGGTGCTGTTTTCTACTGCCAGGTTGACGTTAGACGAATAGGAACCTGAGGCATTGGAGAAGACGCGAGTGGCAGCCTGACGCAGGTGAATGCCCATCGATTCGGCCTGCACCAGGGCGTGCTTGCGAACGAAGTTCATTTCCAAGGGTTCGTCGGCTTCGGCAGCCATCTTGATGGCGCGATCGAGTAGGTTCATTTGGTTGATGAACAGGTCGCGGAAGACACCGGAGCAGTTGACCACCACGTCTATGCGGGGACGACCGAGTTCTTCCAGCGGGATCATCTCCAGCTTGTTGACTCGGCCTAGCGAGTCTGCGACTGGCCGCACGCCGACCAACAGCATCACCTGAGCCAGGGATTCGCCATAGGTTTTGATGTTGTCGGTGCCCCACAGGACGAAGGCGATCGTTTCGGGATAGGTGCCACCATTTTCTGCCGCTTGCCGTGCCAGCAGGCGATCGACCACAATCTGCGCCGCTTGCACGGCTGCGGTAGTGGGAATCGACTGGGGATCGAGGGCGTGGATGTTTTTACCCGTAGGTAACACATCCGGGTTGCGAATGGGGTCGCCGCCGGGGCCAGGAAGCACGTATTCGCCTTCTAGAGCCTGTAGCAGTGCGCCCAGTTCGTTGTCGGCCACAATTTGCTTGAGGCAGAATTCCAGGTATTCAAACAGCGGCTTGATATCGTCTGAATTGACTTGAGGATAGCCAGATGCTGCCAGGGCTTCAATCCAGGGTTCTTTTTTACCCATGTTGAAGAAGTTGAGCATTGTGACGCGAGAGACACGTCCGTCGGCATTAATTTGCTCTTTTACCATGGCAGCTACCGCGCTGCGAATGGCTTGGGTAATGTCGAATAGCAACTGGACATCGGTTAAAACGCCGCGATCGCCTCCTTTGTACACCTCGTCAATGTCGCGCCCTAAACCCTCGGCAATAATCCGCTGTAGGCTCTTGAGGCCATCTTCAGGGCGATCGAGTCCGGCAATGTTAACCAGGGTGGCGATCGCTTCTTCAGCGGTAGGAGGCTTGCCGACAACGTGCAGCCCACAGGGCAGCAAGCGCGACTCAATCTCCATTAGTTTGATGTAAACCTTGCCTACTAGGGTGTCGCGCTGCTCGGCGGTAAATTCGCTAGCATCGGTTTCGGGCAGGGTAATGTCCTTGTCCAGATTGACGATGCGACATTTATCGACAATGGCGTTGACGATGGGAACGCCACGGCCAGTATCTTTAAGGGTTTGGTAGGAAGCAATCAGTTCGCTCAGTTCCTTCAAACCCTTATACAGCCCAGCATTTTCGGCGGGAGGTGTCAGGTAGCTGATGGTTTCGGCATAGCCTCGGCGTTTGGCGATCGTGGCTTCCGACGGATTGTTAGCGGCGTAGTAATAGAGGTTGGGGATCGTGCCGATTAGATTATCGGGGTAGCAGTCGTTCGACATCCCCATCTGTTTACCCGGCATGAACTCTAGCGACCCGTGGGTGCCAAAGTGCAGCACTGCATCTGCTTTCCACAAGTGCTCTAGGTAGGTGTAGTAGGCAGCAAAGCCGTGGTGCGGACTAGCCGAGCGGGAGAATAACAGCCGCATGGGGTCGCCTTCGTAGCCAAAGGTAGGCTGAATGCCGATGAAGACGTTGCCAAAAGACTTGCCGTAGATCAACAGGCTTTGCCCATCGGTGTTGAGGCTGCCAGGTGGCGGCCCCCAGGATTCTTCCAGACGGTGAGAATAGGGCGTGAGCGATTCGTACTCTGGCACTGACATGCGATAGGCGATGTTTAGCTCTGGGCTGTTGTACTGCGCCTGAGCGTCGTGAATCACCGCTTGCATTAGTGCTTCTGCCGATTCGGGCAGATCTTCGATCTCATAGCCGTTGTTCCGCAGGGCTTGCATCACTTCGTAGATAGAGCCGAACACGTCCAGATAGGCGGCGGTGCCCACGTTGCCCTTGTCGGGTGGGAAGCTGAAGACGGTGATCGCCAAGCGCTTCTGAAGCCGAGGCTTGCGGCGCAGGTTGGCCCACTTCATAGCGCGCTGAGTAATGGCCTCGATTCGATCTTGGAGGGCGATCGCCTTCCCAGTAGCCCCGTCACGACCCGACAAAATAATCGGTTCGATTGCCCCATCCAGCTCAGGCAAGGCAATTTGCAGTGCCACTTGAATCGGGTGCAGCCCCAGATCGCTATCCTGCCACTCTTCGGTGGTTTGAAACACCAGCGGCAGCGCCACCATGTAGGGACGGTTCAGCCGTTTCAGGGATTCGATCGCCTTGGGGTGATCTTGTCGAGCGGGGCCGCCCACCAAGGCAAAACCTGTCAGCGAGATCACGACATCTACCATCGTGTTTTTAGTCAGGGGATCGTAGAAGTATGCGTCTACTGGCTTAGAGAAATCTAGCCCCCCAGCAAACACAGGGATCACTCGTGCGCCCAGAGATTCTAGCTCTTGCACAATGGCTACATAGTGAGCGTCATCTCCCGTGACCAGGTGCGTTCGTTGGAGCACCAGCCCCACGGTTGGAGCCAGCGGATCTTTCAGATCAGCCTCAATGTCGTACCGAGACCCGTGCCAGTTAAGGTATTCTTTTAGGTCTTCATACATTTGCGGCGCGAGGGGGTGCCAGACACCCATGTCGGGGTAGGTGACTGGATCGCGATACAGCAGCGGCTGATCGGGCGCTGCACCGGGCATAGTTTCCACTGTGCAATACTTATCGACCAGCATCAGCAGGAAACTTTCCAGATTTTCGGACGAGCCGCCCAGCCAGTATTGGAAGCTCATCATAAAGTTGCGAGCGTCCTGCGCCTTATCCATTGGCAGGTATTTCAGCACCTTGGGCAAGGTGTTGAGCAGCTTTAGCATGGCATCTTGAAAGCCCGCCCCAGACTTCTCTTTGCGCTTACGCATAAACTGGGCGATCGCGCTTTTCGACTGACCCAACTGCGCCATTGAGAAGCTGCCCATTTTGTTGAGGCGCATCACCTGGGGCATGGAGGGGAAGACCACGGCAACGTCGAGGCGATCGCGTACGGGTTCGACCGCGGCCACCACTTTTTCTGCTAGCTCTTCAATGAAGATCAGTGAGGCAATGAAAATATTGGCTTCGGAGACATCTTTCTGAAACGCTGCGTAATTTTCGGCGCTGCGGAGTTCTTCCAGCAGGTAACCACTAATTTCAATGGCCAGGTTGGGACTGGCATCGTTAATCGAGCGCACTGCCACAGATAGGGCACTTTGATACTGCGGCTCGAGCACGACATAGACCACCTTGATCAGCGATCGCCCCTGGAGATTATCGGGCGCAATGTGTCTGATCGTGGGCTTGACGTGTGTGAACATGCAGGCAAGCTCCTCTCAAAAGGGTTTGTAATGACGGATCTGATCGGGAATGGACAGGCTAGACGCAAAAATGATGTAGAACTCTGGCTCATGATTCGATGCCTGAGCCTAGAGATGCGTCTTTAAGAACCTTGCTTACAACACAGCGTTACATTTGATTTATATCAGAAAACCCTTGCCAAGTGAGCGATCCAGGGTCTAACTGACACAATTTGATAGAAAAAATGAGATGTTTCTTTACACTTATTTGCAAATTTTGGGGTAATCACTCAACTTTTGTTAAGTATTCGTAACCTTTTCTCTACCTTAGGGAAGATGCAAAATATAAAATATGACACCGATTTAGAAAATAGGTAGTCCTAAATTGGTAAGGATTTTTTGATGGACGGGCTTAGCCCGCCATCAAAAAACCCTTACATCAATAAGTAGGTGGGCTTAAGTACATATAAGATCCTAAAACCCTGCGCCGCCCGCTAAGCGGGCGGCGCAGGGTTTTAGGATCTGGTTTTTATTTAGGTTGAACTACTTACCACTACCAGAAAATAAATCCGACAGATGTTTCTGTGACAAGTGTTTGGATCGATACGAAAGTTGCGACACAGAAGGTAGTTCGTAAATTCGTAAAATATAGGGCGATCGCGATTTGTCTCCACGAAATCTTGAACATTACGCGCTCGTTTATGCGCTCCTCAACGGCTCGATAATTTTCTCAAGCGCCAGATGTATTCTGCATCGCGCTGAGTCGGTTGCGTCAGGCGTTCACCACTCATAACCTGTACTAACTGCCATTGCCGTTGAGCCAACCTATCTCTCAGTTGCTTAGACGTGCGGAAGATCAGCAGATCACTACCCTTGTCATGCTCTGCCTCAAATAGCGCTAGGTCAGGCGTATCGGTGTTAAGTAGCAGCAATTTGACCTTGGGATCGAGGCGATCGCTCATGGCAATCAAGTCGCCTGTGTTGGTGTAATCTTCTCCCAAATCACTAATCAGCACTGGGGCAGGCAGGCTATTGATGTAGCGGGCGATTTTGCCGTTAGAGTAGCTTAAGTCCTTGCTCCACCACGTATCGGACGCAGCGCTAACGGTGCAGGATGCAATACTACCCGCCAGCACTAGCGCTAGCACGCCCTGCCAAATCCGGCGGCCTGACCGCAGCCCCACCATTAACCAGTAGGCCACCGCCAGTTGTATCGCTGGAAAGCAAGAGATCAGATAGCGAGTAACAGCCGACCGTTTGCCGCCCTGAATTACATCGGGTAGTGCCAACAGCAAAAACGGAATCAGAGCAGAGGTGAGAATAAATAGCCAGGTAATTGGCGGTGTCCGGCGGCAAACCGTGTAGAGCGCCCAACCAATCATCACCAGAAACACGCCCCGCACCACAAACGTCCAGGGGTTGTCGAACCCAAAATCCAGATCAAAAAACAGGGATGTGAAACTCAGTGTCCACAGTTTCGCCAGATACGGCAATCCGGGCGACACGCGGCTCCAGTCTGTAGTTGCCAGTGCCCGCCCCATATTGGAAAACAACACCCATAGCCAGGGGGCATAGAGAACGAGGGCAAGGGCGATCGCCCCAGAAAATCCCTTCAGCGTTGAAACCTGGCGTTTACGCCGAAATGGATCAGGCAGCGGCATCCAAATGCGTACCAGCGCATAGGCTCCCTGGGCAATCACCGTTAGGCCAAAGAAAGGGTGGGTATAAAGTCCCAAGGCAGTGGCGATCGCATACCAGATCCAGCTCCGCCACTGCGCTAACCGCAGCGCCCGCAATAGCAGCCAGTTGCTGCCAATGATGGCGACCGTCAACAAGCCATACTGCCGTGCCGTCTGGTCAAATAAAATGTTTACAGGCGACAGTGCTAGCAATCCCATTGCCAACAGAGCCGCCATTGGTGAAGCAAATAACTCCATCCCCAACCAATACATCAGTGGCAATCCCAGCAGACTTAACACCGCCGATAAACTGCGCGTTGCCGTGTAAGAACTGCCAAATAACTGCATCCACCACCGCGACATCAAAAAGTATAGGGGCGGATGCTGCGGGTCTTCTACCGCTAGGGATTGAATCGTATCGTTAACCGTACTGCCCGGTTTGATTTGTAGAAACTTCTGTAGCGTTGACGCGTCTACTACCTGGTTTCGGAACAACTCCCGGTCAATTTGATCGCGGGTGTAGGCTGCCGCCCGCATGGTCGTGTAGACCTCATCGTGCCAATAAACTTTGTAATCTAGCCGAAAAAACCGGAAGAATAGCCCTAACAGCACTACTGCCAGAATCACGCCCAAAAAACTGGGGGTAAGAAATTCCGCTCGTTTGAACTGATAGCGATTCATTCAGAGAGTCTCACAGCGTAAGCTTCTCAGTTTACCGGAACATTGCCGGAGAAAATATCAGGGCTAGACAAGATTAGAGCTAGACAAGAGTGAGTCTAAACTTATTCAAGGCATTCTAACGGCATCACCATGACCAACCAAGCCCACCCAACAGACATCCTCATTCTCTCAAATGGCCCTGGAGAAGTGACAAC
Source organism: Elainellales cyanobacterium (assembly GCA_038321765.1). Classification (GTDB taxonomy): domain Bacteria; phylum Cyanobacteriota; class Cyanobacteriia; order Elainellales; family Elainellaceae; genus CASBQJ01. Next base: position 1,478 of record JBBQFG010000066.1, on the reverse strand, counting down.
TTGGGTGCGTCCTGTCGTTAAGGCGCTACGGCAGCAATTGGGAAACGATCGCCAGCTCGTACGACTATCACTGGTGCTGTCACCCTGCGCCAATGCTAGCGGCAAAGAAGTGGCGATCGCCCGTACCTATGCCGAACTCGATCGCGTCCAAGCTGCCGATCAGTTCTTCCCGTTTTTGTTTTGGGGAAAAACCCAGGAAAACTGGGACTGGCGCGATCGCGGTGTTGTCGTATTTCTCGGCGGCGATCAGGTTTTCCCGGTTGTGATTGGCAATCGCCTGGGCTACCGCACTGTTGTCTATGCTGAGTGGGAAACCCGTTGGCACCGCTGGATTGATCAATTTGCCGTGATGAACCAATCATTGAGCGATCGCGCTCCCTACCAACACGCCCATAAATTCACCGTTGTTGGCGATTTAATGGCAGAAGCAGGACGCAAAGATGTAGGCGACATAGAAACTGAAGCAGTAGGGATGGATACAGGACGCAACTTTGCCTCTATCCCTACTCCCTCATCCTTTCTGATTGGTCTTCTACCTGGTTCTAAGCCAGCTAAGCTGGCTCAAGGAGTACCGTTGACCTTGGCGATCGCCCAGCACCTTCACGCGGCGTTGCCCCAAGCTCGCTTTGCTATTCCTGTTGCACCCACTCTGAATGTGTCTACGTTGGCAACCTATGCTGACCCAGAAAAGAATCCTGTAGCCCTTTACTTTGGCGACGTTAGCGCCACCCTAGTTACCGAAAATGGGCAGTCCGTTCTGAAAACAAATGGCGGTCTGACGATTCCTCTCTATACCGACTTTCCCGCCTATGACCTACTGAGCCAGTGTGCTCTCTGCTTGACGACGGTGGGTGCCAACACCGCCGAATTGGGTTCCTTGGCGGTACCGATGCTGGTGCTCTTGCCTACTCAACAACTTGATGCCATGCGCGCCTGGGATGGTTTGCCAGGATTGTTAGTCAACCTACCTGGCGTAGGCTCTGGGTTAGCCAAATTGGTGAACTGGTGGTTTCTCCGTAAACCTCGACTGCTGGCGTGGCCGAATATCTGGGCTGGAGAGGCGATCGTTCCCGAATTAGTTGGAAATCTGGAGCCTGAAACCGTTGCGGCGATCGCCCTTGACCTTATCACTCATCCCGAAAAACTCACCGCTATTCGTACCAAACTGCGTCAGGTTCGCGGCGAACCGGGAGCAGCCACCAAATTGGCGCAGTTAGTCGTGAAGCTGCTCTAAAAGCAATTGGGTAGTGGTATTGATGTAAGGATTTTTTGATGGGCGGGCGAAGCCCGCCCATCAAAAAATCCTTACCAATTTAGGACTAAGTAGGTGGGCTTAATTAACTTTAGTTTGGACTAACTTTGAAGAGAGAGGCAGTCAATGAGAGCCACCGACTGCCGTAAGGTCAATGAAGTATTCATCACATTGACCTCATGATTTTCAAACAACTTCAGCAATTTCGCCAAGCCCTGTATGACAA